>JACXUQ010000114.1 GCA_014763835.1 Thiotrichales bacterium | reverse complement strand
AAATCCAGGCTGCGTTTGTAGAGATCTTTAGGGTCCTGTTCAACGGTAATGGCGTGCATATTTACCAGCGAAAACAGGCAATTGTAGTCATCCTGCATTTTCACCCAGTTTTTGATGGAGCCGATATAGTTGCCGATCATCAGATCGCCGGAAGGTTGAATGCCGCTGAAAAGCGTGGGTTTGCTACTACTCATGATGTTCTTATTGCTTCGCTTCAAAATAAATGGCGACTATTTTCGCATTTTCCGGCGGCGCTGACTAGCCACAAGCGCCGCAGAAACAAGCAATTGGCTTAGAAAACGAAAGGGATAATTTTTTTGCTGCTCTGGCGATAATCGTCATATTCGGGCAGCAGTTCCAGCAATAGATGTTCTTCATAACTGAGTTTGATTAACAGTATGACCCATAAGCCAGCATACAGGCCGAGAGACCAAGTATTCGGATTGGCAATAATCAAAGGCAGGAAGAACAGCACAATCGAGAAATACATGGGGTGGCGAATAAAGCGGTAGGGGCCGTGTGTGACCAGTTCTATTTCGGGTTGCGGATCGGGAATGATGTTGAAGTGCCCCAGATGCATGACCTGCACCGCCCATAAGCCGATTAGGATGGCAACGGCCTGTGTGCCTAACACCAACGGATGAAGACTGAGCGGCAGTAACAGTAAGAGGGCAGCAATTAAGCCGAATTGCAGGCCGACCAGTGAAAACGAAGCAAGCGGATGTTTGATCGGAGTCATGGTTTTTCCTTTTGTCATAAGAAGTTGTGTTTTTAGTATACCTGTAAAATCGGCAAAGATACCTTGCAAACATAATGCGGATTAATCCGGTAGTGATGGATAAAAATATGTAATCGCGGCATTATCAGAGATGATTTCCCTATTGGCATATCGCTATTTACAATGCATTGAAATTGCATGGACGCGTCGCAAATAAGGGAATAATTTCAGTGATTTATCTTTTTCGTGTTTTTGATGATGACAGCGGTGACTATCTGGAGTTTGTTAACCGCGAAGATTTGATTGCAGCCTATAACCAGCAAAAAAATCCGCAACTCTATGACTGGGGAACGGTGGGTATTAAGCAGGCTATGCGCGAGGAAACCCGTCTGTCCAAGCTAATGGGGCTCAAGACCATGTTGAGTCTGGGCGACAAGGTAGTGGTCAAAACGGTGGTTAAGGGCGAGGTGCAGTGGTATTCGCCCAACAACTCCCACGGCATTCCCTCCGAATACACTATCGCGGTGAAGTTTTTCAGCGACCATTGCGCGCACTACCGCTTGACCAATTGTCATCATGAGGTATTTGAGATTGCCAACGAGATGCGCTTTAGGTCCTTAACACAGGAGGTGATCGGCCGTATTCTGCAGCGTGTCGAGAATACCCGCTGCGCCCAGAAGCTCGACCGCTACCTCAACATGAATCTGCGCAAGTTGCGCCAATACGGGGTGGAATCGCTTTCGCTCACCGGTTCGTATCTGGATATCCAAAATGCCATTTCCAAACAGCAGTTGTCGTGCCCGTTCTTTGGTTCGTTTTTAGAGGAGCTGTTGTCACTCTGTGTGGAAAAAGAAAAGGAGCTGGTCGGCGAGCCGCAAATTTACGAAAAAATAATCTGAACAGGCCGGGTCATCCGGCAAGTTCAGGGTTGTAATCCTGCTTAACCTCACCCGAATCCTATCAATATCCTGTCTGAAAGTCGTCAACCCAAGGTAAGGCTTTGAACTACGGCAAAAAGCCGCTAAAATGGGGGCTTATTTTCTGACCCTCATTTTTGGCACTCTATGCAACGCATTATTCGTAAAATCACCTCCTTTTTTACAAGCCCCAAAAATTCGCCTAAAACGGCCTCGGCCGCTTCATCTGGTCAGCCAGTGGTTTTTTCACGCAAGGAACACGGCATTTCGCGCAGTCAAATCGACAAAGCGGCGCTGGATGTGCTGTACAGTTTAAAGCGCGCCGGTTATGAGGCTTATCTGGTGGGTGGCTGCGTGCGTGATCTGCTGTTAGGACTGGAGCCCAAAGATTTCGATGTGGTCACCAATGCCGAACCCGAAGAGGTTCGCGAAGTCTTCAAACGCCGCTGCCAGCTGATCGGACGGCGTTTCCGCCTGGCGCATGTGCGTTACGGCCGCACCGTGATTGAGGTCGCGACCTTCCGTGGACATGGAGAGGGTGAGCAGCGTCGCGATTTCTTTGGCCGCAACGGCAAGGCCAGCGGGTTGGCGCGCGAAGTGGACGATACCGGCCGCCTGCTGCGCGACAATGTCTACGGCACCATTGATGAGGATGTCTGGCGTCGCGATTTCACCGTGAATGCGCTTTATTACAATATCCACGATTTCAGCGTCATCGACTATGTCGGCGGCATGGCGGACATCAAAGCCGGTCAGTTACGTCTAATCGGCGATCCGGAAACCCGCTACCGCGAAGATCCGGTGCGTATTATCCGTGCCATCCGTTTTGCCGCCAAGCTCGGTTTTAAAATCGAAGCGGCGACTGAAGCGCCGATTGTGTCGCTGGGTCAGCAGCTAAAAGACGTTTCCAATGCCCGTCTGTTTGAAGAGGTGTTAAAACTCTTCCATAGCGGTGTCGGTGTCGAAGTATTTGAAAAGCTGCGCCACTATGAGCTGTTTCAATATCTCTTCCCGTTGACGGAAAAAACCTTGGAGCAGGAGTCGGAAGGTTTTCCGCGCATGCTGGTGATTGAAGCCCTGAAAAGCACCGATGCACGTATCCAGGAAGGCAAGTCGGTGAATCCGGCATTCCTGTTTTCCGCCATGCTTTGGGAGCCGATGCAGGTGCGCAAAGAGGCGCATTTGGACGACGGTATGACCCATCAGGACGCTTTGTATGCCGCCGCCAATGATGTGTTGGAACAGCAGGTTCGCGCCACCGCCATTCCCAAACGTTTCAGCGCGCAGATGCGTGACATCTGGAATTTGCAGTACCGTTTGCCCAAGCGTCAGGGGGCACGTGCGCAAAAGTTGACGGAACATCCGCGTTTCCGAGCTGCTTACGACTTTTTAGGGGTGCGTGTGGCGGCTGGCGAGTCGCAGTTTGCCGAACTGTTTGACTGGTGGACAGAGTATCAGGAAAAAGACCCGGTGGAACAGGTCGCCTTTGCCAATGCGGTGGAACGCAAGCCGGCCAAACGCCGTAGAAAGCCCGGCAACCGTAATTTCCTGCGCAAGCGCAGCCAGAAAGGTCAGGCGGAAGAGTAAGGGAACTACAGTGTCCGAACGCGTCTATATCGGCTTGGGAAGCAATCTCAATCACCCTGAGCGGCAATTGAATGATGCGCTGCAAGCCCTGGCCGCTTTGCCCGATACCCGGTTGTTGATGCAGTCGCGTTTTTACGCCTCGAAGCCACAAGGCCCCCAGGATCAACCCGATTTTATGAATGCGGTCTGTCTACTGGAAACCGATCTGTCGCCGGTTGCGTTACTCAAAGCCCTACAGCAAATTGAACAGTCGCAAGGACGCATCAAGAAACGCCACTGGGGGGAGCGTCTTATTGATCTCGATATTTTACTGTATGGTGATCAATCTATTCAGACGGCCGAATTAACGGTGCCGCACAAAGAGATGGCGACGCGGGATTTTGTGTTGTTGCCGTTGGCGGAAATCTCACCAGGCCGGGTTATACCCGGAATGGGGAGCGTTGAGACGTTAATTGCCCAGCTCGAGCAGACCTTTGTTGTCCCTTGGGTTGCTTTGGATTCTAATCAATCAGCGTAATCAAACGCTGCCAATCGTATACAAGAAGTCACTATCGATGCGTAAAACACTCTCTCAACTTAAAAAAATGGTGCAGCTGGACGAGAAGCTGGTTTGTTTGACCGCCTATGATGCCAGTTTTGCGCATTGGATTGCCGAAGCCGGTGTCGATGTCATTTTGGTGGGCGACTCGCTCGGTATGGTGGTGCAGGGGCATGCGACTACCTTGCCGGTCACTTTGGATGAGATGGTCTACCATACGCAGATGGTTCAGCGCGGCAACCACAAAGCGTGGTGTATCGCCGATCTGCCGTTTATGGCTGATGCGACTCTGGACACCGCATTGCATGCGGCCGGCAGGTTGATGAAAGAGGGCGGCGCCAATATGGTTAAGCTGGAGGGCGGGCAGCGCGTATTGGCGATTGTCGAAACGCTTTCGGCGATGGGCGTGCCGGTCTGCGGGCATTTAGGGTTATTGCCGCAATCGGTCGAGAAATACGGTTATCAAGTGCAGGGCAAGGATCAGACGTCTGCGGAAAAATTGTTGGAAGAAGCGGTAGCGTTACAAACAGCCGGTGCCGAGATGCTGGTGCTGGAATGTGTGCCGAGCGCCCTGGCGGCGGAAATAACGGCGAATTTAAGCATACCGGTCATTGGTATCGGTTCCGGCAAAGAAACGACCGGGCAGGTGTTGGTGTTGCACGACATGTTGGGACTGACCGTGGGCAAGACGCCCAAATTTGCGCAGAATTTTTTGCAGGAAAGCGGTTCGATTCAGCAGGCCTTGGCTGATTATGTGGCGGCAGTCAAGCAGGGGCATTTTCCCCAAGCCCAGCATGAAATGGCCTGATAACGATTTTGAGTGAGTGTGATAGATGCAGATTTTTGAACAGATTGCGGCCTTAAGAGCACAGATCGGCGACTGGAAAGCGCAGGGGTTGAGCATCGGTTTTGTGCCGACCATGGGGAATTTGCACGATGGCCATTTGAGTCTGGTGAAGATGGCGCGCGAACGCTGCGATAAGGTCGTTGCCAGCATTTTTGTCAATCCGCTGCAGTTTGGCCCCAATGAAGATTTTGAACGCTATCCGCGTACCTTTGAGGACGACTGCCTTAAACTGCACTTGGCCAGTACCGATGCGCTGTTTTATCCGACCGTGGCGGAAATGTATCCGCACCCGCAAACCCAGACCCGCGTGGTGGTGGCGGAAGATATTACCGCTGTGCTCGAAGGGGCGACCCGCCCGGGGCATTTTGATGGGGTCGCCACGGTGGTGACGAAACTGTTTAATATCGTGCAGCCGGACGTAGCGATTTTCGGCCAAAAAGATTTTCAGCAGTTTGCCGTGATTGAGCGCATGGTGGAAGATTTGGCCATGCCGATTACACTCATCCGCGCGCCGATTGCGCGTGATGTGGATGGTTTGGCATTGAGTTCGCGCAACCAGTACCTGAGTGCGCAACAACGTCAAGTCGCGCCTAAATTATATGTTGTGCTCAACGATATCGCCCAAGCCTTGTCTTCCGGTAACCGCAATTTTAGCGATCTGGAAAAGGCGGCCACTGAACAGTTGTTGCGAGAAGGGTTTGATCAGGTCGATTATATCCGTGTGGTTGATCCGCAAACGCTGGCTCTCGCTAGC
>JACXUQ010000113.1 GCA_014763835.1 Thiotrichales bacterium | reverse complement strand
AAAACGCAGCTAATAGCTCGCTATTAGCAAGTTTTTCAACAAAAATCAGGCTATTTTTAACCATTTTTATTCGTGTAGCCATCTCGTGCAAAGCTCTCCATAAATATAAAAAATAAAAATACACAGAGAGCGAGTTTTTCATGACGATTAAAGTCCGTATGATCATCGGCATTGCCGGTGCTATCTTTTTCTTGCTTGCCAGCAATCTGGTCACCCAATTCCTCATCAATGAAAGCAGCCGCACCATGGACCAGATTATCAAGGTCAATGGCGTCAAAGTCACTTTATTGAACGAACTCAAGAATGCCACCGAGGCGCGAGCTATCTTGCAGCGCGATTATGTGTTGTTGAGTGAACCTGAACAACGAGAGCAAATTAAACAGGCCTTGCAGGCTTCGCGGGAAAAAATTTCGGATGTATTTAACCATTTGAGAGAGATTTCGCTGGATGCCAAGGAAACGGAATTCAGAGAGCAGTTGATGAGCAATGTGGCCAGCGCCAATACCTCCTATTCGAGTTTTATGTTGGCGATGGATGAGGACTTTACCGAAGAAGCCGTGGTGATTCTGACGACCGAGTTCAAAGAGAAATATGAGGCCTTTTTGAAAATCGTCGAGGCTTTCCGTCAATACGAGCTTGAACAGAACGACTTGGCGGTTAAGAAGTTGTATGAAGGCCAGGAGCAGGGCGAGGTTTTGATTTGGTCATGGTTGGCAATCAGTGTGATGCTCTTCAGTCTGATCGGCTGGCTGGTGGCTAAAAGTTTTATCAAGCCGATTCATGCAATGTGTGAAACGATGCAGAAAATCACTGAAACCGGTGACCTGAGTCACCGCATCCCGATGATGGGTAAAGACGAGTTGGCAAAAGTCTCCGAACAGGTCAATTTTCTGTTTGATCGCATGGAGCATATTGTCATGGATGTGGTTGCGGTTATGCAGGAGGCGGCGCAGGGGCGTTTCAGCAAACGCGTAGAAGAAGGTCAGCGAGGACAGTTTCTGGCGCTCAAAAGCGGGGTCAATGAGTCGCTCGACCAGATTGAAGGGGTGGTGGAGCTATTGCAGCAAACGTCGCAGAACTTCAGTAACTGTCAGTTGCAGACCGCGCATAATGAAAAACTGGAGTTAAGAGGCGCGTTTGCAGAAGTCATCGAGAATTTGGATCAGTCTGCCGGATTTATGCGCTCCATTGTCGATTCCATCGGTAAAACATTAATTGCGCTCTCTCATGGTAATTTCTCGGTGCGTTCCACCGTTGAGGTCAATGGCGATTTTAAGCCACTTAATGACAGTCTTAATCGCACCTTGGAGGATTTGGAGCGTTTTGTCGATGAAGTGGCTTTTGTACAAGCCAAGATCAGTGAAGGCGATCTGACCCATCACGTGGAGGGCGTCTATAAAGGCAAAATGGCCGTTCTGAAAGACTCCTTGAATAGTTCGGTTGCCAATATGGCGGTTATGGTCGGCAAGGTAGGGGCGATTGCCGGCTGTGTGGCCGATGGTTCCGAAGATTTGGCTAAAGGCAATGAAACCATTTCGCAGAGTATTCAGAAGCAGGCAGCGGCACTGGAAGAGACCTCCTCCAGTATGGAAGAGATGACCTCAACGGTTCGCCATAATGCTGAAAATGCCCAGCAAGCCAACCACATGGTATCAAGCGCGCAATCCCAGTTGCAGGATGGTTTAAGAACCATGGACGATGCGTTGGATTCGATGCATAAAATGGTCGATGCCAGTCGCAAGATCAACGACATCATCTCCCTGATTGACGGCATTGCCTTCCAAACCAACCTGCTGGCGTTGAACGCGGCGGTTGAGGCGGCCCGTGCCGGAGAGCATGGACGAGGGTTTGCCGTGGTGGCGGGCGAGGTGCGTAATCTCGCCGCCAAATCCGCCGAGGCGGCCGGTGAGATCAAAACGTTGATTGAGAACAGTGTCAGAATCAGTGAGTCCACGGGTTCCTATGTGCAACAGACCAGTGAGGTGATGGCGCAAATCAATGGCAGTATCCAGACGATGGGGCAGATGATCTCCGAAATCAGCCAGGCCAGCAGCGAGCAGGCCAAAGGCATTGAGCAGGTTAACCGCACCATCGGCGAGATGGATCGCATGACCCAGCAAAACGCGCTGATTGTGCAGCAGGCTTCTGAGGCCAGCAGCGCGCTGCAGCAGGATGCCATGCAATTGCGCACGCAGGTGAACAGTTTTAATGTCAATGCAACGGTTCAGCAACGTATGCAGAAGCTGGTGAATTCCGAAACTGGCGTTCAATTCGAGAAGATGATTGAGGCGCATCTGGCGTGGAAGTCGAAAATCCGTGCCTTTGTTGAGGGAATGGACATCGGTGTGACCTACGAGGCGGCGACCGATCATACCTCCTGCGTGCTCGGCAAATGGTATTACGGCGAAGGTCAGCAATATATGCACCTGCCATTGATGCAAACCCTCGGAGATGAGCATATGCAGATGCATCAAAGCATCAAACAGGTCATGGATGCCAAATCGGTGGACGATATGGAGGCGGTAGAAGACGGTTTGAGCAAAGTCGACGAATACAGCAACAAGGTTGTCGCGATTCTCAATCAGATGATCGATGAAATCGTGTGATTAAACCGCGTCGATTATTGCCTTCAAAGCCCCATTAATTTGGGGCTTTTTTGTTTAAAAGCACCAGAAAAATCAGGGTGGCGACCAATACAATGGCCGGGCCGGTCGGAATATCCCATACAAACGACGCACCCAGGCCGCCAATGACGGAAACGATCCCTAAAACCAGACTGAAAAACAGCATGGTCTGCGGCGTGGTGGCCAGTCTTCTTGCGGCGGCCGCCGGAATAATCAGCAGGGAGGTTACCAGCAGGACGCCGACGATTTTCATCGACAGTGCGATCATCAGCGCCAGCAGCAGAACATATTGCAGTTGAATACGTTTCACATCAATGCCTTCAACCTGCGCCAGCTCTTTGTTTAACGTGATATTCAACAGGTCGCGCCAGTGTTTAAGATAGAACAGCAGCGTGATCAAGCCCACGGCACCAATCAGCAGCAGGTCGGTTGGCGTAATGCTCAGGATGTCGCCGAACAGGTAGCTCATGATGTCGATTTGCACATTGTTTTGCAGACTTAGAAGTACCAGGCCGAGTGCTAGGCTGCTGTGCGCGAGAATACCGAGCAGGGTGTCCGACGAGAGTTGGGTTTTGCGCCCAAGCTGATGGATGCCGACTGCGATCAGCAGCGAAAAGGCGATGACACTGAAACTTAAGTCGATATTCCAAAACAACCCAAGGCTGACGCCCAGCAGTGCCGAATGGGCGAGCGTGGCGCCAAAGTAGGACTGACGCTGCCATACCATAAACACGCCCAAAGGCGCGGCAATCAGCGCAATGCCGAGCCCGCCGAGCAGGGCAAATACCAGAAATTCAGGCATCCATGCCATGGGGGACTCCTTTAGGGGGTGTGTAGGTGGTTGTGATGACCATGCGTCACCTCGCAGGTATGTTCGTTGTGGTGGTGTTCATAGATAGCCAGTTCTTCGGCGCCTTGCCCGAAAATGGCGATAAATTCCGGTGTCTGGCTGACGCTTTGTGGTGTGCCGGAGCAGCACAGATGCTGGTTCAGGCAGAGTACTTGGTCGGTGTTTTTCATGACGATGTGCAGGTCGTGGCTCACCATGAGAATGCCCAGCTGACGCCGGTGGCGCAATTCATTAATGTAATGGTAAAGTTCGGTCTGCCCCTGCAGATCAACGCCCTGCACGGGTTCATCCAGTACCAGCAGTTGCGGGTCGCGCAGCAGTGCGCGGGCCAGCAGGATGCGCTGCATTTCGCCGCCGGAAACGTTCTGAATCGGTTGCTTTAACAGGTGGCCGATATTGAGTTCCTCCACCACGCTATGTGTCTCTATGGTATGATGCGCGCTAAAAAAAAGACGGTTTTGTGGACGCGGCTGACCAAGATCGAGAAAATATTCGACGGTCATCGGCAGGGTCGGGTCTATATGGATTTTTTGCGGCATATAGCCGATTTTAAGACCGGCCTTTTGGTTCACGCTGCCGGACGTCGGCTCGATCAGTTTCAGCAGGATTTTTAACAGGGTCGATTTGCCGGCGCCGTTGGGGCCGATCAAGGTTACTATTTCACCGGCATGAATCTGCAATGTGATATTGTGCAGCACCTCGGTTTGCGCGAAAGAGTGGTAGATTTGGTCGGCTTTGAGCAGTAAAGACATCGTTAAATCCGGATTCCGGCGATAAAAAGCGTATTTTATAGCGAATTGCATAAGTGCGGGAGAGTTTAGATGGCAAAGTGGATGAAAATACAGCGCGATGTCGCAATGGTCATCTTGTTATGGCTGTTGGCGGGGGGGATGCCTGCGCAAGCTGTTAATATCAGCGTCAGTATTCCGCCGCTGGCCGGCATGATTGCGCCTTTGCTGGATGAGGATGACCATTTGTCGGTGATTCTGGAACCCGGTGTGTCGCCGCATGGCTTTCAACTTAAACCCTCGCATCTGTTTCGTTTGCAAAGCAGTGATCTGATCGTCTCCGTGGGAACGCCGGTGGACAGTTGGCTTCACAAGGCGGTACAGCGTTATCCGGAGACGAATGTAACTATGGCCGGGCTAAAAAATGTGGAAAAGCTGCCGGTACGAGAGGGCGGCGTTTGGGGGCATGAGCATGATGAGGACAAAGACGCAAATCATGCCGAAGAGCATGAACACGCAGAGCACGATCATGCCATGTTGCATTTTGACGGCCATTTATGGATGTCGCCCGATAATGCCCGCGCCTTGATTTTGGCCGTGAGCGAAAAATTGCAGCAATTAAAAACTCAACAGGCCGGGTCGATAGCGGCGCGCACCCAGGCCTGGCTGGCGCATTTGCAGCAGATTGATGCGCAAGTTCAACAGCAGTTGCAGCCTTATCGGCAACAACCCTATCTGGTATTGCATGACGCCTACCAGTATTTCGAGAAGCATTACCAGTTGAACGGGGTCGGTTCGATTAGCTTGAATCCCGAAATCACGCCGAGTCTGAAGCGTGTCCAGAATCTGCGTCGGGCGATTACCGAACGTAATGTACAGTGCATTTTCAAAGAGCCGCAGTTTCCGCAAAACCGGGTCAACTCCGTGGTGTCCGGGTTGAGTATCAAGATTGGCAATCTGGATCCGATGGGAGTTTATGATGCGGCAGGTAAGCGCGTTGAAGTGGATTATCGTCCTTATGATGCGTGGTTGCTGCAGCTCGGCACAGCTTTTGAGAGCTGCCTGACGCCTAATTGAGAGCTTTGCACGAGATGGCTACACGAATAAAAATGGTTAAAAATAGCCTGATTTTTGTTGAAAAACTTGCTAATAGCGAGCTATTAGCTGCG
>JACXUQ010000112.1 GCA_014763835.1 Thiotrichales bacterium | reverse complement strand
AACGCAGCTAATAGCTCGCTATTAGCAAGTTTTTCAACAAAAATCAGGCTATTTTTAACCATTTTTATTCGTGTAGCCATCTCGTGCAAAGCTCTCTAAGTAATTACCCCCAAAAAGAAATACTATTTCCTAAACTGTTTACCTGCATTGGAAGTTCTGCTAATCTTTACCCAACCCTAGAATTCGTAGTTAAAAGGCGACACATGTCTCAACCGATAAACTTCCTCAGAACCATCCAACTGATTGCGGTTTTGCTTGCGTCGCTCTCCGTTTCCGCGTTTGCACAGGTCGTCACCCATACGATTCCCGGTCATGATCTGAAAGCCGAGGCCGAATTTTTGAAAGGCGAGGCAAGCAAACCTGCCGTGCTTATTTTGCACGGATTTCTAACCACCAATCAGTTCCATACCGTCAAATCCATGGCCAACGCCATGCAAGAAAGCGGCTACGCCACACTCAGCCCGACACTTACTTTGAATATCAACCTGCGCAAGCAATCGGTTAAGTGCAATTCCATCCACACTCATACCTTGCAGGACGACATCAACGAAATTCAAGCCTGGATCGCCTGGCTGAAGCAGAAAGGTTATCAGGAGATCGTCCTTGTAGGCCATTCCAGCGGCAGCCAGGAGCTTCTGGCCTATCTGGAACAACAACAGGACCCGGCAATCAAATTAGCCATTTTTACGAGCCTGTTCTATCTGAATGGCCCTGAATTGGGTACACAGCCGTTAGATATTGCCTATGCAGCGCAAGCCATCAAAGACAACAAACTCACCCCACATAAATACAGCTTTCTTTTCTGCAAAAAAGACTATTACGCCACCCCGGAGAGCTTTCTCTCCTACCAAAAACTGGATCGTTCCTATATCCTCAAACAGCTTTCCAATTTAACCATTCCCTCTTATACTCTCATGGGAAGTGCAGACAAGCGCTATCAAGACGTTGGATTGAACTGGTTGGACGAACTTAAAAACACCTCTACCCACCTGATTTTAGTGGAAGGCGCCAACCACTTCTTCTCCAGCGAATATGAATTTGACCTACAAGAACAGCTCATTAAAATTCTTGGCCAACACTTTTAATAACCACGTTCCGGGCACTCTGTGAAAACAAAATATACATTAAAACTCACACAGCCAAGCCACTTCTATTTCGTCTCGTTTTTAACCATTGGAACCCTGCTACTATCGCTGATGATCTGGTCCTTTTATAAAGAGGGTCAGGCATTGCAGGCGTCGGTGCTGCAGCAAACGCAGAAAGAGGCCCAGCAGGAACTCTTTAAAGCGCTCAATCACACGCTCGACACCACCTACGAACAATTGCAGACCTTGGCCGACTGGGATGAAGTTCACCAGCAAATGCACAACCCGAGCTATTACTTCTTCTGGCACGACGAACGCCTTAAGGAGAGCACCTATTTCCAACCCTACTACCAAGAAATCGAACTCTATAACAGCAAGGGAAGCCTGCTGGCGCCGGCCTCGCCGCAGAGCGATCTGGACAGTCTGCTACCGGAGCACATCGACACGCTTCCCAAAGTTAGTCTGAAATTTTCCCGCAACCATTTGCCCTATGTGGTGGTTTTTCATCCAATTTACCAACGCGACAATCAAGAGCTCCTTGGATATATCGGCCTGGCACTCGACATCAAACAAGCCCTCTTCAAACAGAACCAGTTTTTCTATCTGGACAAAAACTCGCTGATGTTTGAGCCGGCCTCCTCGCTATCAACCGAATCGGTGATCGACCACATCCAGTTCAAAGCGGTAGAAAACCCGGTCAACGCCTATTTGTGGGAACTGATCCAGAAATTCATCCTCGAACTCATCGTCACGCTGGCGTTGGTGGCCGGCATGGTCATGCTGCTGCTCAACAAGCTCATGCGCTCGCCGCTGATCACGCTCTCAAACTACCTGCACAATCTCAAAGCCAACCCCAATAGCGAACAGCGCCCTCCCGCCGAAACTTTCTGGCTCAAGGAGCTCGAAGAGTTCAAAGAGACGCTCTTCGAATTCCATCACAACCTGCAACAGACCCAGACCCAGCTCGATCAGCAGAACCTGATTGTCTGGGAGCAGGCGCGGCGCGACCCCTTAACCAATATCTACAATCGTCGCGCCTTTGACGAGGCCTGGAACGAAGTCATCCAGAACTATCACAAACACCCCATCCCCACCGCCTTCATGCTATTTGACTGCGACTTCTTCAAAGCTCTCAACGACACCTACGGCCATGAAATCGGCGACGAAGTCATCCGCATCTCCGCCAAAGTCATCCAGCAGGCGCTGCCGCTGGAAAGCCCGGCGTACCGGATCGGCGGCGATGAGTTTGCCGTGATTATCCAACACCGCAACAAAAAGGAGATTCTGGAGACCGCCGAAAAATGTCTGGCCGCGTTGAGCGACTATCCGTTCCAGAGCATCGGCATTAAGGAAAAAATTACCTTCAGCATCGGCATTAGCAGTCTCGCCACGCAAAAAGAGGACTTTCTGACCAACCTGCCCAGACAGGCCGACATTGCCATGTACAAGGCCAAACAGTCGCATACCAGCAAAATTCAGACTTACAACCTCATGCTCGAAACCGAAGCCAGCGCCCTGGTTTCCAACAAAGTCATCAACCGCGTGGTGGCCAGCGCCCATACCGGCAAACACATTCAGTTGCATTTCCAGCCCATCGTTGCGCTGAACAACCCAACCTTCTACTACGAAGCCCTGCTGCGTATTGAGGGTGAAGAGGGCCTGATTCAGCCTTACGAAATTTTCAAGGTCATCGAACGCCGCCGCCTGGAAGTCGAGATCGACCAGCAGGTGATACTGGCGGCATTCGAAGTATTAAAAAGCGGACAACTGCCCGAGCACAGCGGGCTCTCCATCAACCTCTCCGGCAAAACCCTGCTGCAGCCCAACCTGGTTTCGCTGTTCGAGCCGTTCGTGCCGCTATTGCAACGCTATAAAGTGGTTATTGAAATTACCGAAAACGTGCTGATTGACCACATCGAATACGCCCAGAAGGTGCTCAACAAACTGCGCCACCAAGGCTTCAAAATCGCACTGGACGATTTCGGCAGCGGTTACTCGTCAATCCGCTATTTGGCCAGCATGCCGGTTGATATCATCAAATTCGACATGTCGATGAGCCGCGCCCTCGGCTCCGACAGCAAAACCCAGCAGATCATCATGGCGACCGCCGAAATGATTATTCAGGCGGGATTCGATCTGGTGATGGAGGGGATCGAAGACAGCCATATGCTCGAGCAGGCCCGTCTGGCCGGCGCCACTCACATACAGGGTTATCTGCTCGGCAAACCCTCTCCCCAATTCATCTCACCGCCTGCCCTGCAATTGCCATGAAAAGGCTCAAAGTCATCGCTTTGACCGGCGGCATCGGCAGCGGCAAAAGCACGGTCTGCACCCTGCTGGCGCAGCACCATGCCGCCATTATCGATACCGACCAGATCGCCCGCGAAGTGGTGCAGCCTCACAGCGCAGGGTTGCGCCGCCTCATCGCCGAATTCGGCGAGGACTATTTGACTGCTCAGGGTGAACTCGACCGCGCCAAACTGCGCGCCACAATCTTTGCCGACCCGGTCAAAAAGCAACAACTGGAAGCGATTCTCCATCCATTGATACGCCAAACCATGCTGGCGCAGATTGAAGCCTGTCAACAGCGTTGGCGAAAAGGTGAACCTATCGCGGCGATTGTCGTCGCCATTCCGCTTCTGGTGGAAACAATGCAAGACAACAAGCCTGACTATCTCGATGAAATCTGGGTAGTGGACTGTGACGAAGCCACACAACTGACGCGCGCCAGCCAACGTGACGGCCAGACCTCTGCACAGATTCAATCCATAATGAAGCAGCAGGCGAGCCGCCAACAACGCTTACGCTGGGCCGACCGCGTTATCGATAACAGCGGTGACCAGCAAGCGTTGCAGCAGCAACTCAGCACCCATTTGCCCGCATGGTTTAGGTTTAACCTCACCGGCTAATCGGTTTAAAACGCCTTTCAAAAACTGAACAGGCCGGGTAAGTTTATACCTACCCGGCCTGTTCAGTTCTTTTTGACGCAAACAAACGCGTTTAAACGGAATCCGGCCAAGCCCCCTTGGTCAGCGCCACGCCCTGTGCGCCGTGCGCTTTAGCCTCTTCCTTATCACTCATTTTCATGCCACCCAAGGCATAGACGGGAACGGGAAGCTGTTCAATCAAATCGCGCATGCCATCCCAACCCAAAGCGGCCAAATCGGGATGCGCCGCCGTCACCTTAATCGGCGAAAGCGTCAAAAAATCCGCCTGCAACTGCAACGCCGCCTGTGCCTGTGACAGATCATGCACCGACACTGCCAATAATTTATCCTTAGGAACAGGTCGGCTTGAATAAGCTCCCGCCTGTTTGGACGAAAGCTGAATACCCGCGGCGAGCGGCACCTTTTCCAGCCACGCCGGATCGGCATTCAACAACAGCTTGGCGCCATGCAAATGCGCCAGTTCGGCCATGTCGTTGGCCAGTGCTTCAAAGCTGGCATCGTCGATACCTTTGGCTTTCAACTGCGCCAGACGCACGCCGTTTTGCAATGCCGTTTCAAAACGGGCCAAGGCGTCTTCGTGGTCAATAAAATCACCGACACTCATGTAAATATCCGGCAACAACAAGGCTTGCACTATGCCGCGATTGGCTTCGGGAAAGTTCACTTCCGCCAGATCGTCCAGCGCGCACCATTGCAACGCCTGCCCTTCTTTGCCGTGCGCTTCACCACTGAACTGTGACGTTTCATAAACATGCAGCCGCACCGCCACCTTTTCGTACCTCCACGGCACAATAATGCGTTTCTGCCAGCCACCAGTTTCCACACCAATCTCCTCGTGGAACTCGCGTTTTAAAGCGGTTTCAACGCTTTCACCCGCTTCGATTTTACCGCCGGGAAATTCCCAGAAATCCGCCAGATGCTGATGCGCCTGGCGCTGCGTCAAACAGACCTTATCCTGTTTGCGCAACACCCCTATCGCCACGTCAATCCACTTGATGGTTTCCTGCTGCATAGTCTTCCTTCAATCTCTTCTAAAAATCCGAACAGGCCGGGTAGGCCGCATAAGTTCAGATTATTTTAGCCTAAGCCAGGTTAGAGAACTCAACCTTCCCGGGCGGCTTGGGTTAAAATACAGCTCATTTCATCTAATTACAGTGGATCACGCTATGAGTCAGTTTTGGAGCCCGATCGTTCACAAACTTACCCCTTATGTGCCCGGCGAACAGCCGAAGGTCAGCAATCTGGTCAAGCTCAACACCAACGAGAACCCTTACGGTCCCTCGCCTAAGGTGCTGGAGGCCATTGCGGCGGCAAACAATGACAGCCTCAAGCTCTATCC
>JACXUQ010000111.1 GCA_014763835.1 Thiotrichales bacterium | reverse complement strand
ACTCCATTCTTCAATGGTTACCGTCCACAGTTCTACTTCCGTACAACTGACGTAACTGGTGCGTGTGAACTACCAGCAGGAACAGAAATGGTAATGCCTGGTGATAACGTACAAATGACAGTTGAGTTGATCAACCCGATCGCAATGTCAGAAGGTCTACGTTTCGCAATCCGTGAAGGTGGACGTACAGTTGGTGCAGGTGTTGTTGCTAAAATTCTTGAATAAGCAAAATAGCACTTGAAAACTGAAAGGGGGGTTTGTATAATCCCCCTTTTTTTCGCTGAGCGAAAATTCCAGGGGTATAGCTCCAATTGGTAGAGCACCGGATTCCAAATCCGGGTGTTGGGGGTTCGAATCCCTCTACCCCTGCCATATTCATAGCGACTCGCATTTAAATTTTTGAATGCGGGTCGTTTTTTTAATTTAGCTAGTAGGTTATGAGTAAGCAAACGCAAGATCTAAACGTTTCAAATTCGCTTGATACAGCTAAATTGTTGCTAGCTATTGCTGTATTGGTCGGCTCGCTGGTTGGATATTATGTATACGACCAGGCGCATGCAGTCGTGCGTGTGTTGGGTGTGATTGCTGGTGTGGCTGTTGCAGCATTTATTTTGTATCAGACGAAAATTGGCCGTGGCTGGTTTAGCTACCTAAGTCATGCAAAAAGAGAAGTGCGCCAAGTTGTTTGGCCAACTCGTCAGGAAACGGTTCAGATGACATTGATTGTTTTTGTCATGGTCATCATTATGGGAATTTTTTTCTGGCTGATTGACATGTTCTTTTTGTGGGCAGTCAAGTTGTTAACGGGACAGGGTGGTTAAGATGGCGAAGAGATGGTATGTGGTTCATGCCTATTCTGGCTATGAAAAGAAAGTCCAAAAAGCGTTGCTGGAGTATGCTGAGCGCGCTGGATTGGCAGATCATTTTGGTGAAGTGTTGGTTCCGTCGGAAGAGGTTGTTGAAATCCGTGACGGTAAGAAGCGCACCAGCGAGCGCAAATTCTTTCCAGGTTATGTTTTGGTTCAGATGGAGTTGAGTGAAGAAACTTGGCATCTGGTCAAAAGTGTACCGCAGGTAATGGGTTTTATTGGTGGTACGAGTGATCGTCCTGCGCCAATATCCCAAAAAGAAGTGGATCGTATTCTGCAGCGTGTTGAAGCGGGTGTTGATAAACCTCGTCCAAAAGTGATTTATGAACCGGGTGAAATGGTTCGTGTAATTGATGGTCCTTTCAAAGACTTTGAGGCGGTTGTTGAAGGTGTTGATTACGATAAAAACAAGTTACAAGTATCGGTATTGATTTTTGGTCGTTCTACACCGGTTGAACTTGAGTTCAATCAGGTGGAGAAGAGCTGATTTAGTATCGTTGTTCACCACTGGGGAGCCTAGCGGCGTTGACCCATAAGGAGTAAAAAATGGCTAAGAAGATTCAAGCCTACGTTAAGTTGCAAGTAGCTGCTGGTTCAGCTAACCCAAGTCCACCGGTTGGTCCTGCATTGGGTCAGCAAGGTGTTAACATTATGGAATTCTGTAAAGCGTTTAACGCGCAAACACAGAGCCTTGAGAAAGGTCTTCCAATCCCTGTTGTTATCACGGTTTATTCAGATAAGAGCTTCACGTTCATTACAAAAACGCCTCCTGCTTCAGTGTTGCTGAAAAAAGCGGCAGGAATTAAGAGTGGTAGCGCTGTACCTAACTTGAATAAAGTAGGTAAGGTGACTCGTGCTCAAGTTGAAGAAATTGCCAATACTAAAATGGCTGATTTGAACGCGAATGATTTGGAAGCGGCAGTTAAGATTATTTCTGGTACTGCTCGCAGCATGGGTCTGGTAATCGAGGGTTAATACGATGGCAAAATTGACTAAAAAACAAAAAGTTTTTGCAGAGCGCGTTAACCGTAATGCTTCTTACGACATCATTGAAGGTTTTAACCTGGTAAAAGAATTGGCGACAGCTAAGTTCGTTGAGTCTGTTGATGTTTCAGTTCGTTTGGGTATCGATCCTCGTAAATCTGATCAGGTTGTGCGTGGTGCAACGGTAATGCCTAATGGTACCGGTAAAGATGTTCGCGTAGCTGTTTTCACTGGTGAAGCAAACCAGGCCGCTGCTAAAGCTGCAGGTGCTGACTTTGTTGGTATGGATGATCTTGCTGCACAAATTAAGGGCGGCATGATGGACTTCGACGTAGTTATCGCTTCTCCTGATGCGATGCGCGTTGTGGGTATGCTGGGTCAGGTTTTAGGTCCACGCGGTCTGATGCCTAACCCTAAAACAGGTACTGTTACCCCTGATGTAGTAGGTGCGATTAAAAACGCTAAAGCGGGTCAGGTTCGTTACCGTGCAGATAAAGCGGGTATTATTCACGCTTCAATCGGTACGGTTGCGTTTGATGCTTACAAGTTGAAAGAGAACTTGGATGCATTGATGGAAGACTTGCGTAAAGCTAAGCCTTCCACTGCAAAAGGTACATATATTAAGAAAGTGACTATTTCTTCTACTATGGGTCCTGGCCTAGTAGTTGATCAGTCATCTTTGTAATTTTTATTCAGCATTTTGCTGAATAATGATGCGATTTGGGTCTCCTTAAAAGAAAACGATTTTCTTTAAAGTGTGCCCATCGCAGACCGTAGGTGAGTGTATAAGTTACGCTCTTAATAGGTTCAAGCCTACGTAGATGGAAGGGTCTGGTGCTTGCGCCGGACTGTTTGGAGGTTATATGGCACTCAATATCGAAGATAAAAAGCTTGTCGTTGAAGAAGTCTCTGCTCTTGTAGCAGGTGCGGGTTCAATGGTTGCAGCTGAATATCGTGGTTTGACTGTAGAGCAAATGACCCAACTTCGTGCTAAAGCACGCGCTGCTAACGTTCAAGTCCGTGTTGTTAAAAACACGCTGGCGCGTCGTGCAGTTGCTGGAACAAAATTTGAAGACATGGCTAACACTTTTGTTGGACCACTTGTGTTTGCTTTCTCTGGTGAAGAGCTAGGAAATGCAGCACGTGTTTTCAAAGATTTTGCAAAAGACAACAAAGCACTGGTTGTTAAGTCACTATCTATCGGTGAAGGCGTACTAGACGCTTCTCGCCTGGATGCTGTGGCTGCATTGCCTACATACGATGAAGCTGTTGCTAAGCTTCTATTTGTAATGAAAGAGCCTGTTGCGAAATTGGCTCGCGCTCTTAACGCTGTTAAAGAGCAAAAAGAAGCTGAAGCTGCTTAAGTTAACACTTGAGCACAACCCAATTTAAATTTTAGGAGATATCAAATGTCTGTTACTAAAGAAGATATTTTAGAAGCCGTTGCCAATATGTCGGTAATGGAAGTTGTTGAGCTTGTTTCTGCTATGGAAGAGAAGTTCGGTGTTTCTGCTGCTGCGATGGTTGCTGCAGGTCCTGCAGCCGCTGCTGAAGCCGCTGAAGAACAAACAGAGTTCAACGTTGTTCTGACTTCTGCTGGTGCTAACAAAGTCGCTGCGATCAAAGCGGTACGTGGTGCAACTGGCCTAGGTCTGAAAGAAGCTAAAGATGCTGTTGAAGGCGTTCCTTTCGTTCTTAAAGAAGGTGTTTCTAAAGAAGAAGCAGAAGCTTTGGCTAAAGAACTTAAAGAAGCTGGTGCAGAAGTCGAAATCAAGTAATTGCTTGGTTACGCGCTGTCTTGACAGCAAAGCGATGGCTGGTGCTTTTATAGTGCCGGCCTTTTCGCGTTTTAACAGTGTGTAAAATTGTGTTAGTAAATTGTGGATAAGATTGCACTGCGCTACTACAGTTTTATGCATTCCTAATGGCGAAGTGGCCATTTAATCTCCTGGCAATTTTAGCGTCGAGGTAAACGATGACTTATTCTTTGACTGAAAAGAAACGTGTCCGCAAAAATTTTGCGACTCGTTCTTCTATTCTTGAAGTACCCTATTTGCTGTCTCTGCAAAAAGGTTCTTTCCGTGATTTCCTGCAAATGGACAAAAAACCGTTGGAGCGTGACAACCTAGGTTTGCACGCTGCATTTGCGTCCGTTTTCCCTATTCGCGGGGTTGCAGGTACTGCTGATTTGGAATACGTCAGCTATCACATGGGACAGCCGGAATTTGATGTTAAGGAATGTAAGCAGCGTGGTGTAACTTATGCAGCACCGCTACGCGTCAAAATGCGTTTGGTTATTTATGATAAGGATGCACCGGTTGGCAAGCGTCCTGTTAAGGATGTCAAAGAGCAGGAAGTCTATTTGGGTGATATTCCGTTGATGACGGAAAACGGTACCTTTGTCATTAACGGTACCGAGCGTGTTATTGTCACGCAATTGCACCGTTCTCCTGGTGTTATCTTTGATGATGACAAAGGTAAATCGCACTCCTCTGGTAAGTTGTTGTTCAATGCTCGCATTATTCCATACCGTGGTTCATGGTTGGATTTCGAATTTGATCATAACGATTGCTTGTTCACCCGTATCGACCGTCGTCGTAAGTTGCCAGTTTCAGTGTTGCTACGTGCCATGGGTTACAGCAATGAAGAAATTTTGAATGCATTCTTCGAACATAACGTCATCACTGTCAATAAAGGCAAGTTTGAACTGGCTTTGAATGTCGAACAGTTGAAAGGTCAGACGGCTGCATTTGATATCGTGCATGATGGCAAAGCCATCGTGGAAACTGGTAAGAAGATCACTGCGCGTACCATTAAGCAAATCACAGAAGCCGGCATTAAAACGGTTGTAGTACCAAACGAATACTTGCTTGGAAAAGTCCTGGCCTCTGGCATTATGGACTCTTCAACCGGTGAACTGGTTGCTCAAGCGAATGATGTGTTGACGATGGATTTGATCGAGAAAATCGCTCAGATCAACAAGCAGCAAATCAAAGTGCTGTTCATCGATGAGCTAGAGAATGGCCCTTACATCTCAGATACACTGAATCTGGACACCACGACGTCACAGTTGGAAGCGCAGATTGAAATTTACCGCATGATGCGTCCTGGCGAGCCACCAACGAAAGAGTCTTCTGAAGCTTTGTTTGAAAGTTTGTTCTTTGATGAAAGTCGCTACGATCTTTCTGCGGTAGGTCGCATGAAATTGAACCGCCGTTTGGGTCGTAAAGAAAACCAAGGTTCAGGTGTTCTTGAGAAAGAAGATATTATCGAAGTTATCCGTGAACTGATCAATATCCGTAACGGTTTGAGCATGGTGGATGATATTGATACGCTGGGTAACCGTCGTATCCGTGCAGTCGGCGAAATGGCTGAGAATGCGTTCCGCGTTGGTTTGGTGCGTGTCGAACGTGCGGTTAAAGAGCGCCTGAATCAGGCTGAGTCTGATGGTCTGCTGCCTCAGGATTTGATTAATGCCAAGCCTGTTTCTGCTGCAATCAAAGAGTTTTTTGGCTCTTC
>JACXUQ010000110.1 GCA_014763835.1 Thiotrichales bacterium | reverse complement strand
GCGTTATCTTTATTGCCGTGTCCGCCGCCGATGCCCAGGCCTTTGCGTTGACCGATGGTATGGTACATCAGGCCGTCATGACGACCGATGACGTTGCCGTGGTCGTCAATAATATCGCCGGGCTGGGCAGGCAGATAACGTTGCAGGAAATCTTTGAATTTGCGCTCGCCGATAAAACAGATGCCTGTGCTGTCCTTTTTGTCGTGGGTGATCAGGTCGGCTTCTTCGGCCAGTTGGCGCACGTAAGGTTTTTCCAGATCGCCAATCGGGAACATGGCATGACGCAGTTGATGTTGCTGCAGGGTGTAGAGAAAATAGCTCTGATCCTTATTGTCGTCCAAGCCCTTGAGTAGATGGCAGGTGCCGTCTGCATCGCGGGAAATGCGTGCATAATGACCTGTGGCGATAAAGTCGGCGCCCAGCGTCAGGGCGTGATCCAGAAAGGCTTTGAACTTGACTTCCTTGTTACACAGAATATCGGGGTTAGGCGTGCGTCCGGCCCGGTACTCGGCCAGAAAGTGCTCAAAAACGCGGTCCCAATATTCGCTGGAAAAATTCTCAATATGCAACGGGATGTCGAGTTCTTCGCAGATGGCGATGACGTCTTTGAGGTCTTCCGCAGCCGGACAGTAATCTTCGGTATCGTCGCCTTCCCAGTTTTTCATAAACAGGCCTTCCACATCATACCCTTGCTGCTTGAGCAGCAGGGCAGTTACGGAAGAGTCCACGCCACCGGAGAGGCCAACAATCACTTTGGTTTCGGAATGAGGTTTGTTTGTCGTTTTCATGCGGCTATTTTAACAAAACCGAGCAGGCCACCATTGAAATCTTTATATTTCGACAAGCTGCGATTCGCCGGATTTGAGATTGTTGAGTTTGAAGTCGCCAATGCGAGTGCGTATTAAACGCAAGGTCGGATAACCGACCGCGGCGGTCATGCGCCGGATCTGGCGATTGCGTCCTTCGGTAATCGTCAGTTCCAGCCAGCTGGTAGGGATGTTTTTGCGCTCGCGGATTGGCGGATTACGCTCCCAAATCCATTGCGGTGCATTGACCTTGCGCGCCTTGGCGGGCAAGGTCATACCGTCGTTCAATTCAACGCCTTGCTGTAAGCGTTGCAGAGCTTCCCGGCTGATTTCACCCTCCAGCTGTACCAGATAGGTTTTGGGTTGTTTGTGTTTGGGATCGCTGATGCGGTGTTGCAACTTGCCGTCATCGGTCAGCAACAAGAGCCCTTCGGAATCACGATCCAATCGACCGGCGGCGTAGAATCCAGGTTGTTGGATGTAATCGGCCAGCGTTTCGCGTTGACCTTTGTATTGCGGTTCGTCGGTGAACTGGCAAAGTACATTGAACGGTTTGTTAAACAGCAGTATCTGACTCATAAGCGGAGAATACTTTGAATGGTTGGAAATTTTACCCACTGGGTGTGACTTGAAACTGCAATTCAGGCGGCAGTCGGTTAGAATACCGTATATTCTACCATTTTTATTTGAATCCAGTTCTGGCGTACTCAATGTCCGGACTCAGCAAAGCGGGAATTTCCATGACTGAAAGCTCTAAAATCATTTATACCCTGACAGATGAAGCACCGGCGTTGGCGACCTATTCACTTTTGCCGATCGTGCAAGCGTTTACCCAGGTGGCCGGCGTACAGGTTGAAACACGGGATATTTCCTTGGCCGGGCGTATTATCGCCAACTTTCCAGAGGTTTTGAATGAGGAGCAACGTTTGGGCGATGCGTTGAGTGAACTGGGACAAATGGCGTTAACGCCAGCAGCCAATATCATCAAACTGCCGAATATCAGCGCCTCGGTTCCGCAGCTAGTGGCGGCGATTAAAGAGTTGCAGTCGCACGGTTTTGCTGTACCGGATTATCCTGCCGACCCGCAAACCGACGAGGAAAAATCCATTAAAGCGCGTTATGCCAAAGTATTGGGCAGCGCGGTTAACCCGGTGTTGCGTGAAGGCAACTCCGACCGCCGTGCGCCGCTTTCGGTCAAAAACTACGCCAAGCAGAATCCGCATTCAATGGGCGCCTGGTCAGCAGACTCCAAGTCGAGCGTGGCGCATATGAGTGAAGGCGATTTTTACGGTTCGGAAAAATCGATGACAATGGCGGCAGACAACCAGTACAAAATCGAATTCGTCGGTGCGGATGGACAAGTCGAAGAGCTGAAAGGTTATGCGCCGTTGAAAGCCGGTGAAATCATTGACGCCTCCGTCATGAGTCAGAAAGCGTTGAGAACCTTTTTGAGCAAGGCGATCGGTGATGCCAAAGAGCAGGGCGTGTTGTTTTCGATTCATTTGAAAGCGACCATGATGAAGGTGTCTGATCCGATTATTTTCGGCCAGGCGGTTGAGGTCTTCTTTAAAGCGGTGTTTGACAAGCACGCCGAAACATTCAAGCAGCTGGGTGTCAACACCAATAACGGCTTGGGTGATCTATATGCCAAAATTGCGACTCTGCCGGCCGATAAAAAAGCCGAAATCGAAGCGGATATCGACGCGGTCATGGCTCAACAGCCTGATTTAGCGATGGTCGATTCCGATAAAGGGATTACCAACCTGCATGTGCCGAGCGATGTGATTGTCGACGCCTCCATGCCGGCCATGATCCGTACTTCCGGGCAGATGTGGAACAAAGCCGGCAAGCAGCAGGATACCATGGCGGTGATTCCGGACCGTTGTTACGCCGGTGTTTACGAGGAGACGATCCGCTTCTGCAAACATTACGGTGCGTTTGATCCAAGAACCATGGGAACGGTGCCTAACGTCGGCTTGATGGCGCAAAAGGCGGAAGAATACGGTTCGCATGATAAGACCTTCCAAGTACGCGCCAATGGCTCGGTCAAGGTGGTGGATGCCAACGGCCATACCCTGTTGGAGCAGGCGGTTGAAGCGGGCGATATTTTCCGCATGTGTCAAACCAAAGACGCGCCGATCCGTGACTGGGTCAAACTGGCCGTTAACCGCGCCCGTCTGAGCGGCATGCCGGCGGTCTTCTGGTTGGACACGCAGCGTGCGCATGACCACCAGTTGATCGAGAAAGTGAATCACTATCTGTTGGAACATGATCTAAGCGGTCTGGAAATTCACATCATGTCGCCGGAAGAAGCCACGCGCTTCACCTTGCGCCATATCAAAGACGGCAAGGATGTCATTTCGGTAACGGGTAACGTCTTGCGTGATTACCTGACCGATCTGTTCCCGATTCTGGAACTGGGCACCTCTGCGAAGATGTTGTCAATCGTGCCTTTGATGAATGGCGGTGGCCTGTTTGAAACCGGTGCGGGCGGTTCTGCACCGAAACATGTACAGCAGTTCCTGAGCGAAAACTACTTGCGTTGGGATTCACTGGGTGAATTCCTGGCATTGGCGGTCTCCTTGGAGCATCTGGCGCAAACCTTTGATAATCCAAGAGCGCAGGTATTGGCCGATACGTTGGATCAGGCAAATGGTCTGTTCCTGCAAAACGACAAGTCGCCTTCGCGTAAGTTGGGCGGCATCGACAACCGCGGCAGCCATTTCTATCTGGCGATGTACTGGGCGCAGGCCCTGGCGGCGCAGGATAAGGATGCCGAGCTGCAAGCGCGTTTTGCGCCGATCGCCAAGGCGCTGACAGAAAATGAAAGCAAAATTGTCGACGAGTTGATCGCGGTGCAGGGCAAGCCGGTGGAGATCGGCGGCTATTACCAGCCTGATCCGCAGCTGGCCTCGCAGGCGATGCGCCCGAGCGCCACCTTCAACGCGATTTTGAATGCCATTTAACGGGTGAATGAGATGGCATGTTAGTTAGCCAAAGCGGTGCGCCGCTTTGGCTTTTTTGTTTGTAGCGGAAACATTAACTGAAACGTGTTTATGAATATCTTGATTATTGATCCTTCTGCCAGTTACCGCGGCATAGTCAAGCAGTTGCTCAGCGGCAACGACGTGACCTTGACGGAGGCTGTAAACGGCAAGGAGGCACTGCAAATGCTCTCCGGGATGACACCCAGTGCCATCAGTATTGCGCATGAGTTGGGGGATATGAATAGCTTCGAGCTTTTGGCCCAGCTTAAACGGTTTGCACATCTGGAGGGTACACCTAAGTTTCTGATCACTTCAAACATGGCCAAGGAGTTCAAGCGCAAGGCTTATGATGCCGGGTTCACTGAAATCTTTTTGAAGAGTGATTTTCAGAACCTCAAACGCGCCATGAAAAGTCTGTTGTTCTATGCCACTGTGCGTATCAGCGCCAAAGTGCTCTATGTCGAAGATACGCAAAGCACGGCCGATTACACCCGGTACCTGATGGAAAATGCCGGCTGGCAAGTGACGCATGTTAAAAGCGGCGAAGAGGCGATTAATCTGCTCGAAAGCCAGTCGTTTGATCTGATGGTGACTGATCTGATTCTGGAAGGAAAAATCAGCGGCATCGGTTTGATACACTTGATCCGCCAAGGTCGCGACTCTATCCGTAACATGCCGATATTGGCGGTTTCCGGCTGGAATGACCTGCTGCGTCAGGTTTATGTGCTCAAACACGGTGCCGGTGATTTCATTGCCAAACCGTTCCATGAAACCGATTTTCTCGCCCGCGCCATTAATCTGGTGCTCAATAAGAAGCAGTTGGACGAACAGATTGCATCGCAAAAAGCGCTGCATCTTAAAGTCTATCTGGATCCCGTTTCGGGGTTGAATAATCGTCTGTTCATGGATGAATTCGGCGAACGTTTTATCCGTCAAGCGATTGTCAACAATCAGTCGATTGCCTTGTGCCTGCTGGATATCGACCATTTTAAAAGCATTAATGACAGTCACGGTCATGCTTTTGGCGATGAAGTGCTGCGGCAAGTGGGCGAGTTGGTGCGCGAGTATCTCCATCCCAGTGACGTTGCCGTCCGTTATGGCGGGGATGAGGTTTTGATTATGATGCAGGATTGTAATCGGTTGCAGGCCGGTGAGAAACTCGAAAAACTGCGCCGTCGCGTCAATCTGTTGCAACCGCAAGGGATTGATGTTTCTGTCACGATCGGGGCGGCTACCATTGAAAAAACGGCGGGTTGTCATCTGATGGAGTTGTTGGAAAAAGGCGATCTACAGTGCGAAGCAGGCCAGTCAGCAGATTTGAAAAGTTTGTTCGAGGTGGCGGATCAGTCGTTGTACATCGCCAAAAATGCCGGTAGAAACCGTATTTGCATCAACAAAATGGCCCCCGTGGAGCTGGCTTGATATGGCGCAAGTTTATGCCAAATAAAAGCCGCGGCTAAAATCCTGCGGGGGGAAAGGGCTATCAGAGAGCTTTGCACGAGATGGTTGCACGAATAAAAATGGTTAAAAACCGTCTGATTTTTGTTGAAAAACTTGCTAATAGCCAGCTATTAGCTGCGT
>JACXUQ010000008.1 GCA_014763835.1 Thiotrichales bacterium | reverse complement strand
GGCATGGACCTTCTCCAGCTTTTGGTAAGCCGGTAACTGGGTATAATGTTTGCCGGCAGAATAGAGCCTCTGCCCCAGCGCACACGCTTTGGGATCGGTTGCGGCCTGCTTATTGAAATGCACATCCACATCATTGATATAGGCACGTACATTCACCCGCCAAAGGCGATGCGCCCGCTTGGCCGAGGCAAAGTCAAACTCCTCTGCAGAAACACTGGTCTGCTGCAATACCGCCTCACTGATTTTGAAATGGTTGACGGTGGTAATCATCATATCCGACATCTTGCGCAAGGCCTCCGCCGTCGCCGCCGTCTCCTCCACCAAAGCTGCATTCTGCTGGACCGCACCGTCCATGGCACTAATAGCCTGATTCTGGGTGCGCGCATTTAAATCCTGGCTTCCCTGGTTAATCTGCTCCGTACCCTGCAACACATTGTGTGCCGCTATGCGCGTTTGCACCATCATGGAGCTCAAATTATCCACCGCCACATTCAAACTCTCTTTCAATACGGCAAAACGCCCCAGATAGTCGCCTTGCATATGCTCGGTCAGATTCCCTTCCGCCAGGGCGACCGACACATTCACCGCTTCTTTAATGGGGTTTTCAATCGTCTCCAACAAGCGGTTGACCGACTCTCCCAGCTGCTTGACGATACCGCTGGTTTGCGACAGATCAATGCGTCGATCCAGCAACCTCTCTTCGGCCGCCTTAACTGCCGCGCCAATCTGTTCAATCAACCGCTTCTCGGCGGTTTTGTCCTGCCACTCCACCAGCGTACTGATCTGCTCGCCGTTACGGTTAAATACCGGAATAATCATCAATCCCAGATGAAACGCGCCCAACGTGATTTCGGTCAGTGTCGGACCCTTGATTTTTTGCAGCATCGCACGGTTATGCTCGGGATGACGGTGAAAGCAAACAATGTTCGCCCCCAGAATTTTATCGGCATCAAAATCGGGAAGCGCCGACTTAAACGCCTCTGCGCGCTCATGCAAAAATTGGCGCATATGTTTGTTCATGTAAACGATTTCAAGCTTGCTGTTGGCAATCATGATATTGGAACTGATCTGCTCCATGGCGATCTCCAGCTGCTTGGCCTTATCCAGCTGAAACAGCGAGTCTTCATTGCGGGCGCGCATCGCAATCGAGGCGGCTTTCATCGCACTCAACAAACGTCCACTCAGACTTTTCGGACTAAAACGCTCAAACTCGACCTCTTCACAGTTGGCGATACGCTGCAATATGTGCAAGCCGTTATGATGTTCGCGTTGCTTTCTCATACCGTAAAGTAAAGGCGGAACCAACCCCAAAAGCGCAAAACTCAGCGGACCGGCCAACTCCAATTGATTCACCGCCGCATAAACCTCAACAGGCACCAGATACAACAGAAAAACCCATAACATCAATTGCACCGCAGGATTCAGATGAGCGAAAACGTTCAGCCGACGCCAGTCATAACCGGAAACGAGATGCCCCCTGTTTGATGCGGACTTCTCCCGCTTTAATCGCTGCGTAGGCTCTTTCGGCTGCCTTAATCTCCTCTGCGGAAACCGCGCATCTTACCGACATATAACCGCGTAATTCGCCGTTGTTATAAACCGGCGTCACATTCGCCTTCACCCAATAGAATCCACCGTCGGCACGGCGGTTTTTCACCACTTGAGACCGGGGATGCCCGCTCTTCAGCGTTTGCCACATATCCTCGAAAACCGCCTCCGGTACATCCGGATGGCGCACAATATTGTAGGGCTGACCAATCAATTCGCGTCTGGAAAATCCGCTGGCGATTTCAAACGCATCATTGCAATGTGCAATCGTTCCATGCAAATCGGTTTCCGACACCAGGGTCACACCTTGAGGAACCTTATATTCATTATCCGTTACGGGCTGATTATTGCGCATAGACACCCTCTTCTGAAAGCCATAATCATTTCATGGTTAAACCACTGGATATATTACACAAATGATGCAGAAGTCTTTACCGACATAGCATAAATACGCATAGAAATTACTTTGAGAGTCAAAGAAAAAAGTAATTACCCTAAAAATAATGCCGGTTTAACGGCTGATTCAGCCATAAAAAAACCCGGCAGGCCGGGTCTTTTAATGATTTCTTTGATTTCAATGCAAGCAATCAGCTGCGCACATGATTCTCGCCGATGAATTCGATCTGATAACCATCCGGATCTTCGGCAAACGCGATAATGGTGGTGCCCGCATTCATCGGTCCCGCTTCGCGAATAATCTTACCACCGGCTTTTTTAATCGCTTCCGCAGCCGCATACACATCCGGCACTTCAATGGCGATATGGCCATAAGCCGTACCCAATTCATACTTGTCCACTCCCCAGTTATAGGTCAATTCCAATACGGTATTTTCTTCTTCGTTACCGTACCCCAAAAACGCCAAGGTAAACTCCCCCTGCGGGTAATCTTTCTGGCGCAGCAATTTCATGCCCAGCACTTCGGTATAAAACTTGATTGATCTTTGCAAATCACCGACACGCAACATCGTATGTAATAGACGCATTTTTATCCTCCTTAACCTATCTCTTTCACAGTTTAATCGCGCACGCCGCGCCACGCAAACCATCCGGCAATCGCTACAGCCAGTGCGCACAATCCATAAGCCAACCCGGCCTGCCCGCTTTGCCACGCATAACCCGCCATCAACATCCCCAAGGCACCGCCCAAACCATGACTGCTGGCCGCAAAAATCGCCTGCCCTTTGCCGTGGTGACGTCCATGAAAATAATGATCGATCAGATGGATCGCCGCGGCATGGAACAGGCCGAAACTCGCTGCGTGCAACAGTTGCGCCAGTACCATCAAAAGCCAATATTCAGCAACCGTGGCATTCATTATCCAACGGATAAAGGTTAACACCAAACTCAATAAAATCAGCCAGCGAACACTGTATTGGCGGAACAGGCGCGACATATACAGAAATACGCCGATTTCGGCAATTACGCCCAGCGCCCACAACCAGGCAATCGCCGTCTTGTCATAGCCCAGATCGGTCAACTGAATCGTAAAAAACGCATAATAGGTGCCGTGCGACAACTGCACCAAAAAACTCACCAATAGCAGATGCCATACCGCCGGCTGGCGCAGAATATCGACAAAACCGGCGCTGCTGTCCATCACCACCGGACGCTGATAGTCACGCACCAGAAAGGTCGTCAGCCACACCACCGCCAGCAAAGCAAACAGGTCCCACGGCAACACGCCGATGCCCCAATGCTCCACCTGCCAGCCGATCGCCAGCACGGCGGCAATAAAGCCCACCGAACCCCACAGGCGGATTTCACCGTAACGGTGTTTTTCATGCCCCAAACAACCAAAGGTATAGGATTCAAACTGCGGCAAGGAGGCGTGCCAAAAAAAACTGAAAAACAGGATGGTGAGTAACAGCGGCCAATAAGACTCAAACAACAGCAGGCCTGCGCTGATCAATACCGTCAGCCCGGTCGCCAGCCGTACCCATTTGATCGAATAACCGGAACGATCCGCCAACCAGCCCCACAGATTGGGGGCCACCACTTTGGTCGCCAGCAACACACCCAGCAACTGGCCGATTTCCACCGCCGAAAAAGACAGCGATTGAAAATACAAACCTAGATAAGGCAAAAGTGCACCGAGCACGCTGAAATAGAAGAAATAATGCAAAGACAGCCTTGAATAGGCTGTCTTATAGGAACAGGGGCGATCGCCCCGACTGTCAGAGGTGTCCGCTAAGGGACTATTGACCGGCATGAGCCAAATCAATGATCGGCGGCACTACGTCGCCGTTCTGCGCGCGGTTACGCATAAAATGATCCAGCAGCACAATCGCCATCTGCGCTTCGGCAATCGGCGTGGCGCGAATGCCTACGCAAGGATCGTGACGGCCCTTGGTCACCATCTCGATCGCTTCGCCCTGCGTATTGATGGAGCGACCCGGTGTCATAATGCTGGAAGTCGGTTTCAACGCGATATGTGCCACAATATCCTGCCCGGTGGAAATCCCGCCGAGAATCCCGCCCGAATGGTTCGACGCAAATCCTTGCGGCGTCATCTCATCGCGATGCTCCGTGCCGCGCTGTCCAGCCACCGCAAAACCGTCGCCGATCTCCACACCTTTCACCGCATTGATGCTCATCAAAGCGTGCGCCAAATCCGCATCCAAGCGGTCGAAAATCGGCTCGCCCAAACCCACCGGCACGTTTTTGGCAACGATAGTAATTTTGGCGCCCACCGAATCCTTCTGTTTCAACAGGTTGTCCATGAAAACACGAATCTCTTCGCGCTTTTCCGCACTCGGACAGAAATACTCGTTGTCGTTGTCAAACGGCCAGGTCACGTTTTCGACCTTGATCGGCCCCAACTGCGACAGATAGCCTTTGATCTCCACCCCCAAACGTTCTTTCAGGTACTTCTTGGCAATCGCCCCGGCGGCCACGCGCATCGCCGTCTCGCGCGCCGAAGAGCGCCCGCCGCCGCGATAATCGCGGAAGCCGTATTTCTGGGTATAGGTATAGTCGGCATGCGACGGACGGAAGGTTTCCGCTACCTTGGAATAGTCCTGCGAACGCTGGTCGGTGTTATGGATAATCATGCCGATCGGCGTGCCGGTAGTCTTACCCTCAAACACCCCCGACAAAATCTGCACCACATCGTCCTCGCGGCGCGCTGTGGCGTGTTTGGAGGTTCCCGGCTTTCTGCGATCCAGTTCAATCTGAATATCCGCTTCGCTCAATTCCAATCCCGGCGGGCAGCCGTCCACAATGCAACCCAACGCAATCCCGTGGCTTTCACCGAAGGTGGTGACGCGAAAATTTTGTCCTAACGTATTACCCGACATAACCTGTTTCTCTAAATTCTTTATAATCGAGGTATTCTACCTAAAAAGCCTTTAAAAGTAATGCAGACCAACGATTCAAACGCACTCGAATGGCAACATCCTGCGCCGTTTATTCAGCCGCACACCGTGAGTCAGGATGAACTGGACTTCCTCGGCCACGTCAACAACAAAAGCTATCTGGCGTGGATGGAACAGGTCGCCTGGGCGCATGCCAAAGCGGTCGGCATCAACCATCATCTGCAGAAACAGCTCAACCGCATTATGGCGGTTTACGAAAACTGCATGCACTACCACGCCAGCTGCTATGAAGGTGATGAACTTTTGATCGCCACCTGGGTCGGCGAACGACAAGGTTGCTGCCTGCGTAAACGTCACTTCCAGATTATCCGCCCGCGCGATGGCAAAACCGTCTTTAGCGCCGAAGCGACCTATGTCTGCATCGATCTGGTCAAACACAAACCCCGCCCGATCCCGCAAGCCTTTATCGAACCCTATCGCCAATAAATCGGCGAACAAAGACTTTTGCAAACTCAACAGGCCGGGTAAGATGAAACCACAATCTGAAAACAAGGAGACGCGTATGGCGCACTTTACCGAAGAGATGCTGGAACAACATCTGGTCGAAGAACACTTCAGCCACCGCATGGGCTGGCTCAGAGCCGCGGTGCTTGGCGCCAACGACGGCATTATCTCCGTGGTCAGTTTGTTGGTCGGGGTCATCGCTTCGGGTGCCGATAAGGATTCGATTCTGCTGGTCGGTGTGGCCGCGCTCGTGGCCGGCGCTTTGTCGATGGCGGCCGGCGAATATGTTTCCGTCAGTTCGCAGTCGGACACCGAAAAAGCCGACCTGGAAAAAGAACGCATTGCCCTTGCAGAAGACTGGGACACCGAACTGGCGGAACTCGCCCTAATCTACCGCCAGCGCGGCGTCAGCGAAGCCACGGCACACCAGGTCGCGCTGGAACTGATGGAACACGATGCTTTGGGCGCGCACGCCAAGGACGAGCTCGGTTTGCATGAAGTACACAGCGCCCGTCCGTTGCAGGCCGCTTTCGCCTCCGCCGCCTCATTTATCTCCGGCGCGGCGATACCGGTATTATTAGTTGCTCTCCTGCCCATGGAAAACATGGGGTATATCGTTGCCGGTGCCTCATTGCTGCTCTTGGCGTTTCTGGGCGCGCTGGCCGCCAAAACCGGCGGCGCCAATATGCTGACCGGTGCGGTGCGCATGTTCGTCTGGGGCGCCATCGCCATGGCGGTCACCACCTATGTCGGTTTGGTTTTCGGGGCGGTGGGTTGAGAGCCCATCAACCCAAACGCCTCATAAAAAACCGGCAGTTGCCGGTTTTTTTGCATTTCACTTTACTCTTTGAGTTTGACCTTCAACTCGCCTTCCACCACACTGATATTCTCCACCCCGTCGGCAAACGATTTCCAGAAACCGGGGTCGGCACCGAACTCCTGCACCAGATCGACGTTTTTCAGATTGCCCAGCCAGGCATTCGGCACCGGCACCCCCATCAGACTCACCCCTTTGAGTTTAACGATGGGCTTGCCGTTCTGAAATGCCAGCTCCACGCCGGCGTTGATGCGCAGCGTCTTACCGCCCATGACCGGAAAATCCTCTTCCAGCGGCACTTCACTCCCCCATAAAGTGCCATCATCCCCCAACCCAAGTCCATCCCAACTGAATGCTAGCACCTCTTGATCAAGCCGGTGTTCCGCCATACAGGCCAACACATGGGCGTAGTGATGCTGCAGGGTAACCAGTTTCACGGCGTGCTTATCGGCCAGTTGCACTGCCCACTGGTGGCTGTCATATCGCGGGTGCAGGTCGGCCATCACCTCGTTGATTTCGCATCGCTGCAATCTCAGCAAGTTATCGGTAACCTGTTGCAAACGCTGCATCGCCGCCACCGTGCCCAGCTCGGCGATGGCCTGTTCGTCAATCGACACAATTTGCGACGGCACCGAAAGACACATAAAATAGGCCCGCATTTTACGTTTGAACTCAATCCAGTCGACCAGACGGCCGACACTGTCGGCATCTTTGGTGGAGAGTTCCAGAATATCCACATTCGGCTTCAAACGCCGAGCCATCGCCTTGGCGGCCTGCATGTCGAAATCGAAATGCGGCAGCAAATCGGTTTTGCTGATGATGACCAGATCGGCCTTGTGGAACATCACCGGATACTTTTCGATCTTGTCGTCCCCTTCCGGCACCGACACCAGCACCACATTCAAATGACTGCCGACGTCATAACTGGCGGGACAGACCAGATTGCCGACATTCTCGATGAAACAGATGTCCAGCTCTTTGAGCGGCATGGCATGCAAACCTTTATGCACCATAAACGCATCGAGGTGACAGGCGCTGCCGGTCTGGATCTGATAAGCGGGAATGCCTTTCGCCTGAATGCGCTCGGCATCGCGCGCAGTTTCCAGGTCGCCCTCGATGACCCCAAAGCGGAAAGGCCGCTGCGCCTACTCCGCCAAGGCCTCCAGCAGGCTGGTCTTGCCGCTGCCGGGGCTGCTCATCAAATTGATCGCCAGCACCCCGGCCTGTTCAAAATGCTGGCGGTTGTGTGCGGCCTCATGATCGTTCTTATGCAGGATTTTCTGGATGACCTCAACCGTTTTGGCCTCATTCAACTGCGGATTGGCGCGCACCGGCGCCAATCGGTGATCATGATGCGAGTGTCCGTGGCTTATTTCGCCCCCCAAGGTGCAACCGCAATCTTCACACATACCTGCCTCCTTTGAATCGCATTTCAATTCACCCCCATAAAATCCGCCCGCCGACAACAATCGAGGTCACCCCGAGCAGACTGAAAACGCCTTTAATTCGTCTTGAAGAGCCCAGTAGAAAGCGGTTAACCCCCAGCAGCAGAACACCGAATACCATAAACACCACCATGACGCCCAGTGCAAACACCCCGACAACGCTCAAACCGATCTCCTGATGCCCGACCAGGCCCAGTGTGACCAGCATCCCGCGTACCCCGCCGATGCCCATCAGCACCCCCAAACTCAACGCCGGTAAAGCACCTGGCTTGACCATCTGATGGTGATGCAATTTATCCATTCCCAAATGCAGGTGCGACGAATGCGCGGAAGCCTCATGATGCGCATGAAACCATAAAAAGAGGCGTTCACTTAAGGCGAGGTAAAGCAGATAACAGCCCATCAGCATAATGACACTGGCGGAAACCAGATCGCCGACATCGCTGTATTGCGCCAGAATGGGAAACTGGGCGAGCAGTTTGGCAAAGAGATAGAGCGTCAGGCCGTGGCCAAGTGCGAAAAGAAGTGTGATCAGGAAAGTTTGCCGGGGACGCTTACCGATAGAGAAATCGGCAATTGCGGTCAGGTGATCCGGCCCGAAAGCATGCAGAACACCGTACCAGAAAATAAGTAACAACCCGACTTCCATAACCCATCCAACCGTTTGCACCTCACGGTGCCGTTCAAACGAATGGTTTTGAGTTTATCATTCCCCCCTGAACTGGGCGGTAATTTTGCCCATTTTCAGATTGGGAATCAGTAATACTCGTACAGACGGTTATCTGATTCCGGATCAAACCAGGATTTAAGCACATCACGCGAATTCAGCGGTTGTACCGGACGGGCGTTCTCCCCCATCACTTCGTTCATCTGGCGGATCTGTCTGGCAGATGCCTCGATCGGCTGCTTGAAGACCATCCAGTAAACCCCCTCGGAACAAGGCGGCGTCGTCAATGAACCGCTGTACTTGTAAAATTCGGTATTGCCCGGCAGGAAATGCACCGGATTGAGTTTGAAGTCTTCATGCAGCTGCTCCTTGCCGACCTCTTTCGGCAGGCGCTTGAGAATTCCGTTCAGGTATCGATTCTCCTCTCCTTCCTGAAACAGGATACCCAGCACCGCCAGATTGCCGTCGCCGTCTTTATGCACCAGATGCATCTCCATCGGATAGGCAAAACCCTCTTTGAAGTGTTCGCTGGGGGTATGGAAATGGAACTGCAGCAGTTCATAACGGTGCCCGCCCACCTTGATGTAACTGCCCAACGGGAAATTGACCTGTACCGTATGGCCGTTGTTGATGATTTTCAGCAGACTGTCGCGGTAAGCAATATCCAGTCCCGCCAGGCCTTGCGTACCCAACGCCTGGGCGTCGCGCAAATCAATCGGCGACTGGTTGCGTCCACTTTTACAGGTTGCGAACTCCGGCGCCAGCTCCCCCCAGAAACGCGGCGCACCTTCCCCCGAATAACTCCAGTGTACGGCATGGGCTTCATGTTTTTCCGGTTTGGCTGCCGCATGAGTGTCTGTCTTGGGTTCAGCATGGGCATCCGCAACCGGCGCTTTGGGCGCCAATTTCTCATGCTCGGCACTCAAATCCACCAAAGGCGCGGCAATCGGAGCCGCATGGGGATCCGCAACATGCGAATCCTGCGCCCATGACGGCAGCGCCATCACGGCGATCAACGCCACAACGCAGACTTTTAACGAAAACAGACCCTTTTTTTGCATCCTCAGCTCTCCCAATCCTGACTCACCGTTATTTGCCGGCAATGTGTTTCAAATATAACTATTCTTTCAGCTAAGCAAAATAACGGCCAATGTCTTCACAAACCGCGCTTAAGGTTCCACTCGCTCGTTAAGTAACTCCTGGAAAATCTCCAGCTCGGACTTATGAATGGCGAATACGCCTTCCCCGCCCTGCTCGAATTCAAACCAGAAAAACGGCAGTTCGGGATACGCCTGCTCCAGATAGTATTGCGACACCCCGACCTCAACAATCAAGACGCCGTCATCGGTCAGATGCTCGCCCGCTTCGGCCAGAATGCGGCGCACCAGATCCAGTCCATCCTCGCCAGCTTCCAACCCCAAGCGAGGTTCCTGCTGAAACTCCTCCGGCAGGGCGTCCATCTCAATCACATCGACATAAGGCGGATTGGACACGATCAGGTCGTATTTCTCGCCTTTCAGCGCGCTGAACAGATCCGACTGAATGACGCGCGCGCTGTCATGCAGTTGGTACAAGTCGATGTTCTGCTGCGTCACCGCCAAAGCTTCCGGGGAAATATCCACCAGATCGACCGTGGCGTAAGGCAACGCCTGCAAACTGGCAATGCCGATGCAGCCGCTGCCGGTACACATATCCAGCACACGATGCACTTTTTCGGGATTGACCCAACCGTCGAACTCTTTGGCAATCAGCTCGGCAATCGGTGAGCGCGGCACCAGTGTCGCCTCGTCAACGATAAAACGCATACCCGCAAACCACGCCTCGCCGATCAGATAGGCCGAGGGCTTGCGGCTTTCGATGCGGCGTTTGAACAACTCCGCCACACGGCGCTTCTCGTCCGGCGACAACCGCGCCTGCCAGTAACGCTCGGGAATCTCCCACGGCAGATGTAACACATGAAACGCCAGGGTCTTGGCATCGTCAAACGCATTATCGGTACCGTGACCGAAAAACAGGTTCGCTCCTTTAAACAGCGAACCGCCCCAACGCACAAAATCGGTCACGGTTTCCAGACCGTCATACTGGTAATTGATATTGGTCACGTGCTTATCCTTTCTTGACCGCATGCTTGGGGCGGAACCCCTTGATAAACGCATCGTTGGTTTCCAAATAGGGGCCATCGATCAGGTCGATGCAATAAGGCACGGCCGGAAACACCGCCTCCAGACATTCGCCAATGGCCGAAGGTTTGCCCGGCAGATTGATAATCAGACTCGAACCACGGGTGCCGGCAATCTGACGCGACAGAATCGCCGTCGGCACATATTTGAGAGACACGGCGCGCATCTGTTCGGCAAAACCGTCCAGAATCTTGTCGCATACGGCGGCCGTTGCCTCGGGGGTCACATCGCGCTTGGCCGGTCCGGTGCCACCGGTGGTCAAAATCAAGCAACAGCCCTGTTCATCGGCCAACTCCTTCAAAGTCGCTTCGATCAGCGGCTGTTCATCCTCGATAACGCGGGCCACTGGCGTCCAGGGGTTACTCAATGCCTGCGTCATCCATGCCTGCATCGCCGGTCCGCCCAAATCCTCATATTCGCCGCGGCTGGCGCGGTCCGACACCGTAACAAAACCGATTCTGATTTGCGTTTTTTGCATTCTGTATCCTTGAAACTCCACTCGCTAATCCGCATATAATACCCTACTTTTCCAACCAATCAGCAACAAGAAACCCCATGACAGATATCCTAGACACACAAGAAGTCCACCACGAAAGCCACGACAACGAACTGAACGCTGAATTGGAAAACCGCCAGGATTCTCAACAGGCCGGGGCTGACGATGGCCATGACGAAAACACACCGCGTGTGCTCGATGGCGAACATATTGCCAGTCATGAGGCGGATAGCGACGACAGACTGCGTCAGGCCCGTCAGCTTGCCAAGCCCGAACTGACCCTGCCAACCGACATCTACCTGCTGCCGGTCAAAGAGCGCCCTTTCTTCCCCGGGCAGCAGCTGCCGGTCTTGCTGAACCGCGACAACTGGGAAGAGACGTTTGCAGCGATTAAAGCCGACCACCACAAATATATCGGCATGGTGTTCGTTGACCACGAAGACTACGAAACTGCCCCGCCGGAAGCCTTCGCCCCGATCGGCACGCTGATCCGCATCCACGAGCCCAAGGAGCGTGAAGGCTTTATCCAGCTGATTGCCGAAGGGGTGCAGCGCTTCAAGATCGAACAGTGGATTTCGCACAGTGCGCCTTATAAAGCGCGCGTCAGCTACCCCGCCGACATCAAAAACGGCTCACCCAAAGAGTTCAAAGCCTACGGTCTGGCGATTATGAACGCTTTCCGCGAGCTACTGCCGCTCAATCCGCTGTACAGCGAGGAATTGAAATTCTTCCTAAACCGCTACAGCCCGAGCCAGCCGGCGCACTTGGCCGATTTTGCCGCGAGCCTGACCACCGCCGACCCGCTGCGTCTGCAGGAGGTCTTGGAAACGCTTGATTTGAGCGAACGTCTCGAAAAAGTCCTGGCGCTGTTCAAACAGGAAATTGAAGTCACCAAACTGCAATACAACATCCGCGAACGTGTCGAAGAAAACCTCAACGAACAGCAGCGCGAATTTTTCCTGCGCCAGCAGCTCAACGAAATCCAGCGCGAGCTGGGCATCCTCAAGGATGACCAGACTTTGGACAGCGAACGCTTCCGCGAACGCATGGAAAGCCTTGCCCTCAGCGACGAAGCCCTCAAGAAAGCGGAAGAGGAACTGCAAAAACTGGAAATACTCGACCCGCAATCGCCGGAATACAACGTCGCCCGCAACTGGCTCGACTGGCTGACGCAACTGCCGTGGGGCAAACACAGCAAAGACCTGCTTGACCTGAAACGCGCCCGCAAGGTGCTCGACAAAGGCCACGACGGTCTGGATGACGTCAAAGACCGCATCAGCGAGTTTCTCGCCGTGGGCGCGCTGAAAGGCGAAGTCTCCGGTTCGATTATCTGTCTGGTCGGCCCGCCGGGCGTGGGCAAAACCTCCATCGGCCGCTCCATCGCCGATGCGCTCGGGCGCAAGTTCTACCGTTTTTCGGTCGGCGGCATGCGTGACGAGGCCGAAATCAAAGGTCATAGACGCACCTATATCGGCGCCATGCCCGGCAAATTCATCCAGGCGTTGAAAGACTGTGAAACCGCCAACCCGGTGATTATGCTCGACGAGATCGACAAGATCGGCGCTTCTTATCACGGCGACCCGGCCTCCGCTCTGCTGGAGGTGCTTGATCCCGAGCAGAACAGCGAATTCATGGATCACTTTATGGACGTGCGTTTCGACCTTTCCAAAGCACTGTTCATCTGCACCGCCAACACCCTCGACAGTATTCCGGGGCCACTGCTGGACCGTATGGAAGTCATTCGTCTGGCCGGCTACATCACCGAAGAGAAGATTCAGATCGCCAAGCACCATCTGTGGCCGCAATTGGTGGACGAAGCCGGTCTGGACAAGGAAAAAGTGCAGATTACCGTGCCGGCCATCCGCCATGTGATCGAAGGCTATGCGCGTGAAGCCGGGGTGCGCAACCTCAAAAAACAGCTCTCCAAACTGGTACGCAAACTGGCGCTGAAATTCGTCATGGGCGAGATCGAGCAGGCGCGCATCCATGTCAACGAACTCGAAGAGATGCTCGGCCAGCCGCGCTTCAGCCCAGAAAAGATGAACCAGCAGATCGGCACTGTGACCGGTTTGGCGTGGACCTCGATGGGCGGCGCCACCTTGACCATCGAAGCGAGCCGCGTGCATACCTTCAACCGCGGTTTCAAACTCTCCGGCCAGCTCGGTGAAGTGATGCAGGAATCGGCCGGGATCGCCTACAGCTTTATCAGCTCCAATCTGGACAAATATAAAGCCGACCCGGAGTTTTTCGACAAGGCCTTTGTGCATCTGCACGTTCCCGACGGCGCAACCCCGAAAGACGGCCCGAGCGCCGGCATTACCATGGCTACGGCGCTTTTGTCGCTGGCGCGTGACGAGGCGATCAAAACCCCGCTGGCGATGACCGGCGAATTGAGTCTGACCGGCCAGGTCTTGCCGGTGGGCGGCATCCGCGAAAAGGTTATCGCCGCCAAGCGTCTGGGACTGAAAGAGTTGATTCTGCCGTTTGAGAACAAAAAGGATTTTGAGGAACTGCCCGACTATTTGCAGGAAGGCATGAGCGTGCATTTTGCCAAGCATTTCGACGATGTGGCCAAACTGACGTTCAATATCCGCGCCAAATCGCTGGCGCTGAAAGTCTATCTGGCCAAACACAAGGAACAGGAAGAGGTGAAACCGGAGCAAAACACGTCCGTCCCCGCTTCGCAGCACTGAAAACCGCTCTCAAAAACTCAACAGGCCGGGTAAAGCATGCTCTACCCGGCCTGTTGAGTTTTTAAACCGTGAAAAAAACCCTAGTCTTTAAAGTTGTACGACATCAGTGCGGTGCGGATCTCCTTGATCGCCTCCGACGGAATCAGCAGCTCCTGCACACCGTCCTTTTCATAACGGCGCATCTCGTCACCGCGATAAGCGCCCAATGAAATCTCGGAGACGATCGCATTGGCGATCTTGATCATCGCCACCATGGCACGCACGCGGTCATTGCTGATACGGCCGCAGGCCTCGTTGTGATGCAGCATAATCGCATTGATCATATCCACCGGCAGATGCCATTTCTTGGCCACAAGCACCCCGACCATCGCATGGTTGGTGTCGTACTCCTTTTCTTCTTTGGCAATAATTGAAGTCGGCAAAGACATGGAGTTACTGAACAACGGCGCATAACGTTCTTCATTTTTCGAGGCCAGCAGCAAGGCGCCGGCATTATGGAACAACCCCAGCATATACGCCTCGTCGCGCGTCACTTCGGCGACCCATTCGGAAATATCGGCCATACAGAAGGCCACATCGACACTGTGGTCCATAATGTCCTTGAACAGCCCTTTCTGGCTGAACAGGTTTTTAATGGCCGACGCCACCACCAGATGGTAGATATTGTCGAGACCCAACACATTGACCGCATCACGGATGGAACTGCAAGGCACCTTGAGATTCATGACCCGCGAATTCACCAGACGCATCAACTCACCCGACAGCGTTGTGTTTTTTTCGATGATTTCGGCCACGGTGATGATATTGGCAAATTTGCTTTTCACCTCTTTTTCAAGCAGCAATACCTCTTCCGGCAATTCGGGAATCTTGATGCCGCGAATCGCTTCCATGGCCTTTCGTAATTTGTCTTGCATACAGGTCTGAAACTTCTAAATCAATTGCTGAAAATTATAAAGGAAAAGTGCATTAAATAAATCGCCACGCACCATCTATTACGGCCGCTTCGGGTAAATCCTGAATGCGATTGCTAAACAACCTCTCCATCCAGAAACGTTTATGGCTGAACCTGTTTATCGGGCTGCTTTTTCTGACACTCTTGGCCCTGTCTGCCAGATTGGCGATGCAGGATGTCGGTAAAAGCGCTGCCACGCTGGAAAATATCCAACAAACCCAGGTGGCGAAAATCGAGCAGTTTCAAAAGCTGTTCTCCGACACGATGCTGACCATGAATGACTATACCCTAACCCTGAACAAACAGGCCGGGCAAACCTTCAACACGCAGATGGACAGCTTGAAAGCATTCAATCTGGAATCACAGGCACTGAGCCTCGCCAAACTTGAAGAAGCAGAAAACCCGGTCGAGAAAATGGATGAACTGCTGACCAATCTGAAAAAATCCGCCAACTCCGCGGTGTTCCTGAAACAGCAAATCGAAGAAACCCTGCACTATGGCATCCAGCCGAGTTCCGAAAAAATACAGGAACACATCAAAATCCTCAAAGAGGCCTCTGCGGATGCCGAACTGCAGGAGCAGTTAAAAGAGATTCTGCAACGCCTCAACAGTTCGCAATTCACGCTGATCAAAATGATTTCAACCCATGACCTCAGCCTGAAAGAGCAGTTCAACACGCAAGGTCTGGGTGACAGCAGCGATGCGCTGTTTGCTCAACTCGACGAACGTTATACCGGTGATTTCGAAAACAAAGAAACTTATTCCGAACTGGTCAGCAGCTGGGAAGGCTTTGTGGAGTCGTTCAATGACCTCAAGGATTTCATCCAGACCGCCGGGCAAAACAATGCAACCGTCACCGAGCTGACACAAGACGCCAACCGCATCATGCAGTTGGCCGCCAGCCAAACCAAACACCAGAGACTGCAACAGGTGCAGAACCTCGGTGAGCTAAGCCAGAGCAACACCCTGCAAATCACCGCCATCGGCGCCGTGGCCCTGCTGTTTATGCTGCTGATGAACAGCACGCTGATCCACTCCATCACCCAACCGCTTTCCAACATGAAAGCGCAGATGATAGAGATTGCCCGTAACGGCACCTATCAACAATGGACGCCGCTCAAAGGACGCAATGAATTGAGCGACATCTCCAACAGCGTTCAGTATCTGCTACAGACCATCGTCAACGCCATCCGCGAGATTCACCAAACCAGTCAGGCCTTGTCCAAGGGCAATCTGCAAACCCGTATTGAAGGCGACTACGCCGGCGACCTCGCCCAACTCAAGGACGAGTTCAACGCCAGTCTGCAACGCATTCAGGAGGTGAGTCAGGCACTCAACAAAATCGACGACGCCACCCAGCAGAATGCCAGTCTGGTCGAGGAGATCGCCACCACCTCGGCCTCGATTATCGATCAGGTGCGCCAGCTGGAACAGTCCGTCGAGCATTTCCAGATTCTCGAAGCCGCCAACCAGAAACAGATCGAGGCGGCCTGAGTTTAGCCTTTATCCTTAGGGAACCTCTGATTTAATCAGAGGTTCCTTAGATAAAAGCGGCTCCAGCAAGCGCCAGACCCGTTTCAGAATCAGCGGCTGCGCTTGGGCAGCGGGATGCAATCCGTCCCACTGCATTAAATCGGGGTCAAGCGCCGCATCCTCAATAAAAAAAGGCTCGAACACCAACTGATTGCGCTCCGCCAAACGTGCATACATGCGCTGAAAAAGCTGGTCGTAGGCCGGGCCGTAATTGGTCGGCAGACGCACCCCCAATAATACAGTGCGGCAGCTCCAGGCGGCGTTTTCACAAAGGTCGATCATCGCCTGCAGATTCGCTTCCGTCGCCTGCAGGTTCTGGCCGCGCAAGGCATCGTTGGCGCCCAGTTCCAGTACCAGCAGCTGCGGCCGGAACTGCTGCATCAGCGCCGGCAGACGCTGCTTGCCGCCGGAGGTGGTTTCACCGCTCAGGCTGGTGTTGACCACCTTTAAACCAGGCTGCTGTTGCTGCAACAACGCCACCCAACCGGCCTCTTCCTCCATCCCGTAGGCGGCGCTTAAACTGTCGCCGTGAACCAAAACCGTCTGTAGCGGGGTGACTTGCCCGGCGGCTAAGGCTACACTAGACCCTAACCCCATTAACAGCAAAAAGACCAGACTATGAACCCGGTAAAGCAGCCTGATGCCACGCTTGCGGCGTTGCAACAACCCGTTATTGAACTGCAAGATGTGCATTATCGCGTTTCCATCCATCAAGAAATTAACCCAAATAAGCGTGCATCAGCCGATGCCATTGCTATCTTAAAAGGCTGCTCGCTCACTGTCCAGCCGCATGAGAGTGTAGCCATCATCGGCCGTTCCGGCTCCGGTAAATCCACACTGCTGGCGTTGATGGCCGGATTGGAAAAGCCGACCTCCGGGCATATCCACCTGCTCGGTCAAGCGCTCGCAGCCCTTTCGGAGGACGAACGCGCCCGGGTGCGGGCGCGGCAGGTTGGTTTTATCTTTCAGAACTTCCAGCTCATGCCGAGCATGACCGCACTGGAAAACATCCTCATGCCGCTGGAACTGTTTCAAATGGACAACGCCAAAGACCGCGCATTGCAGGCGCTCGAACAAGTCGGACTGGCACATCGCGCCCACCATCTGCCGGGCGAACTCTCCGGCGGGGAGCAGCAGCGTGTGGCCATCGCACGCGCCTTTGTCACCCGACCCAGCATTCTGTTTGCCGACGAACCCACCGGCAATCTCGATGAAGAGACCGCCCAACAAATTCAGAAGCTACTGTTTGAACTGAATCGCAGTGAACAAACCACCTTGGTGCTGGTCACCCACGACCGCGAGTTTGCCCGCCAATGCAGCCATACCCTGCAACTGCTGAACGGCCAGCTGCAGCCGTTGCCAACAGTCCAAGAGGCGCGTCATGCCGACCCTGCGCTCTGATATCCTGATCGCCCACCGCTGGCTGTGGCGCGCACTTAAAAAAGGCGAATGGCTGTGGCTGATGCTGGCGATTGTCATCGCCGCCAGCAGCGTCACCCTGGTCAAGCAACTCAGCGAAACCGTGCAGCAAAGCATGCTGCGCCAGGCCGCC
>JACXUQ010000109.1 GCA_014763835.1 Thiotrichales bacterium | reverse complement strand
GGGGCGGCCTGTTGGGTTTTAGCTTGTTGCTCCAGCACGCTGATGCGTTGATCGGTTTCCGCATAACGCTCTGCGGCCTGCTGCATAAAACGCTGCTGATCGCGCTGCAGCCGATCCATTTTGTCCTGCAACTCCTGAATCTGGCGCTGCTGTTGTTCCAGACGTTGCGTCAGCTGCAACAATACCGGATTGTCCGCCATGCGTTCCAAACGTTGCAAGCGCTCTTCAATCGAACCCTGCGGCGCCGCCTGCGCTGTCTGAACCGTCAGATTTGCCGCCAAAGCCGCAAGAATCGCCCATTTCAATGATCTGTTTTTCATCTTCGCGTTCCCGATATTAGCGTTTGAGATCAGTGGATTTTGATTTCCACACGGCGGTTCAAGGTCCAAGCCTCTTCAGTGTGCTCCAGTGCGGCGGGCTGCTCTTCACCGAAACTGATGACTTCAATGCGTTTTTCGTTGACGCCAAACAGCATCATCACCTGAGCAACCGCTTTGGCACGCTTCTCAGCCAGCGCCAGATTGTATTCCGGGCTGCCGCGTTCATCGGTATGCCCTTCCAGCTTCACGGTTTTTTCGGGGTTATCCATCAACACCTGCGCATAATGCTTGACCAAGGCCGTGTTCTCTTCACTCAGAATCGATTGATCGAAACCGAAATAGACAATCGGCTGATAAGTCATCAAGCCTTGTGCATCCTGCCCCAGAGCGCTGCCGTCGGCCACGCCGTTGCCGATTTCAATGCCGTGAATCTCCACGCCCAAATCGACATCTTCAGCTGGCCTTCCGCCAGCACCCTGCCCGCCCATCTGTTGCTCAAGCGGTTGCAAATCGGTATCGGTACCGCCGTCTCCGGCTCCACCGGTCGTACTACAGCCGCTCAATGCGGTCAAAGCGGCCATTATGCCCGCCAACAAAAGTGTTTTTGTCCAAGCTGTTGTCATGTGTTGTTCCTAATATCTGTGTGAGGTTTACTTCAATGGGTTATTGGATTTCAGTGACGGCATTTTAACGATTCAAAAACGGTCCCCAGGCCGGTTCACGCACCTGACCGTCCTGCACACTCAGAATCTGAGAGGTTTTGCCGTCCGGCGACACAATCGCCAGCTTGCCCTTGTCGTTCTGGTTCATGGCGTACAGGATCATCTCGCCGTTGGGTGAAAAAGTCGGCGACTCGTCGAGGAACGTATGTGTGAGCACATTGAACTGAGAAGTTTGCAGGTCCTGCAGACCGATATTGAAACCGCCCTGTCCATGCACCACGGCAATATAACGCCCGTCGGGCGAGACTTCGGGATTAGCGTTATAGCGTCCTTCGTAAGTGATGCGTTTGATCTCGCCGCTATCCAGAAACACCTGGAAAACCTGCGGCTGGCCGCGTCGGTCGGAGTTGAAATAGATCGATCGGCCGTCCGGTGCCCAGGCCGCTTCGGTTTCAATCGACCAGTCGCGGGTAATGCGTTTCAGCGCGCGCGTCTGCAAATCCATCACATAAATATCTGCACTGCCGTCTTTGGACAGGGTCATGGCCATTTTCAAACCGTCCGGCGACCAGGCAGGCGCGCCGTTAATGCCGCTGAAACTAGCCAGCGTTTCACGATACTTGCCGTCCAGACTCTGCACAATAATGTAAGAACGTCCCTTTTCAAACGAGACATAGGCAAGTTTTTTACCGTCCGGCGACCACGAAGGCGACATAATCGGCTTGGGCGAACGCAGAATCGGCTGCGGGTTGTAGCCATCGGCATCCGCCACTTCCAGCGTATAACGGCGCTTGCCGTTTTCATTTTTCAGCGTTACATAAGCGATCTGCGTATTGAAGGCGCCGCGCACGCCGGTCAACTCCTCGTAAATCAGGTCGCTGATCAAGTGACCGATCTGACGCAACTGCTTGCCGGGAATGTTGCTCCAACGCTTGCCGAACACCTGCTGTTTACGCAGCACATCCATAAAACGCACATCGATCTGGTAGCGGTCGTTGCCCATGTCGACGACCTTACCGATCAACATGTTATCGACGTCGAGCGGACGCCACTGCTCAAAATCGACCTCTTCGGCCAAACTCGGTTGTGCCGGCAAACTGCCGACCGGCAACGGCTTGAATTTGCCGCTGCGACGCAGATCATCGCGTACGATCTGCGCGATATTTTCCGGCATAGCCGCGCCGTTAAAGGCAAACGGCACAATCGCAATCGGCAGGGCGTTTTCGTAACTTTCGTTGATTTCGATGGTCAGGCGGGCTTGCGCCTGAGTGGGCAGCATAAAACCGAACACGCCAGCCAAACTGGCAGTGAGCATGATACTTTTGAACAGGCCGGGGTTAGCCTTCAACAATTGCATGGTGATAAAACCTTTGGTTAATTTTGTCAATGTCACTCTACTCAAACTTGGCGCGCCGCTCAAGCGACTCCCCTGTAATGGAAAGCCATCTCAAGCTTCCCGTCAGGGTTTGAAGACAAACTTGATATTACGCTCGAATAATTCAGGCACCGGCGGTTCCGGCAGCGGCTCGGAGCGGTAAACCGCTTTCTCCGCCGCTTCTTTGAACTGCTCATTGGCAAACTGGTTGCAGTTGACCACTTTGACGCTGGTGACACGTCCGCCTGGCGACTGGGTGATATCCAGTTCGCACTGTGCCTGCTCGGAAATACGTGCCGGGGTACGCCAGTTGTCTTTCACCTTGGCGGCAATCGCCGACACATAGGTCTCTTTCAATGACTGCAACTGCTGACGCTTCTGCGTTTCGCGACGTTGTGCCTCCTCCGCGGCCAACTGGCGTTGCAGGTCGGCTTTCTGCTGTGCCTGTTCTTTTTCCAGCATCGCCTGTAGGGTCGCTTCCTGCAACTGCTGCTTTTCGACCGCCTTACGCGCAATCTCCGCTTCAAGCGCTTTTTTCTTGGCTTCTTCCTGCTTGCGTTCCGCCTCTGCCTTGGCAATCAGCTCTTTCGCCTGCTGCTGTTTCTGCTCGGCCAACTGCGCTTCCTTGCGCGCCTTTTCGGCTTTGGCTTTTTCCGCTTCGGCACGTTTTTTCTCGGCCTCTACACGCTGCTTCTCAATATCCGCCAGGCGTTTGGCCTCTTCGGCTTTGCGTTTTTCGGCCTCGGCTTTGCGCTGCTGCTGTTCAGCGAGTTTCTGGGCCTCTTCGGCTTTTTTGCGCTCCAACTCCTGCTTGCGTTTCAACTCAGCCAAACGCGCCTTTTCCTTCTCGGACTGTTCCTGGAGTTGTTTCTGTTCGGCCTTCTTGGCCTCCTCTTCGGCCTTGATCATCGCCAATTTCTGCTGAACCGCAGAGGCGTCCACCGTAAAGGTCTGCATCGGCTCGATCGTTTTCACCGCTTTAATCTGCTCCTGCTGCCCGCCACTCAGATGAATCACCTGCGAAGGCGTCTGCCACTGCCAGGCCACAGTGACCACGACGACAAGATGCAACACCACCGCTAACAGCACAGCAACCGGATGTCTGACAATAAACTGCATCATCTTGTTGCCTCCGCTTCCGGTTCGGTCATCAGGGAGACATTTTCAACGCCGTTGACTTTCAGCACGGTAAATAGATGCACCACCTTGCCGTAAGGAGCGGCGCGGTCGCCCTGAATATAGATTGGTTGCGCCGCATTCAACTGCGCGCGCGCCACCACTTCGGCGACCAGATCGGCCAGCTCTTTATTGCTCAACACGCGTTCAGGCTGGGCCGAGGTGGTATAGGCGCCCTCCTCCGTCACCGTAATCACAAACGGTACCGGTTCATCCGCCACCGATTTGGCTTTGGACGGCTGTTTCACTTCGGGCGTTTGCGGCAGCTGTACAGTCACCGCCTGCTGCACGATCGGCGCGGTGACCATGAAAATAATCAATAACACCAAGGTCACGTCAATGTAGGGAACGACATTGATTTCCGCCATCAGGCGTTTTTTATGCCGTTGACTTCTGAATCCGCTATTCATCATCTGCATCAACCTTGGTCTTACTGCGCATTAACAGCGTTATTTTGTTCAAGCGCATGCGCCTGACGTTGCAGAATGGTCAAAAAACCTTCGGCAAAGTTTTCATACTCGCTCAGCAGGCGCTCGGCCCGGTTGCTCAAACGGTTGTAGGCAATGACCGCCGGAATCGCGGCAAACAGACCGATGGCGGTGGCGATCAAGGCTTCGGAAATACCCGGCGCTACTGCTGCAAGCGTAGCATTCTGGACATTACCCAATGATTGGAAAGCGTGCATAACCCCCCAAACCGTGCCGAACAGGCCGATATAGGGCGCAGAAGAACCGACGGTTGCCAAGAGATCAAGACGGTGTTCGAGTTGGTCAGCGCTTTTGGAGAACGTGATTTTCATGGCACGTTGCGCGCCGGCGATCAAGTCTGCCGAATTGGCAACGCCCTGTTTTTTCAAGCGCACAAACTCCCGGAAACCGGCTTCGAAAATCGCCGCCATGCCCTGATTCACCTGACCACCTTGCGTCATCTGATTAAACAGCCCGGTCAATTCCGGCGTCTGCCAGAAAAGCTGCTCGAATTGCTGCGCCTGCTTGCCCGCCTGTGTCAATTGATGGGATTTGGCAATCGCTACCGCCCAGGCGGCAATCGACATCACCGCCAAAATTACCATCACCGCCTGCACGACCGGACTGGCCATCAAAATCAAATCCATCAATTCCGTATTCATGTTTCCCCCAGGTTAATGTCACTCATCGTTTTAAAGCATGGTGCAGGCAAATGCCCGCGCTAATCGTCCTGTGGATAGAGGCGGCCAAGATGCTCGTAGGCTCGGCGGCTCGCCATGCGTCCGCGCGGACTGCGTATCAAAAATCCCTGCTGCACCAGAAACGGCTCAATCACATCCTCTATGGTGCCGCGCTCTTCGCCGAGCGCCGTTGCCAGACTATCAATACCGACCGGTCCGCCGTCGAACTTGTCGATCAGGGTTTGCAAATAGCGGCTATCCATTTTGTCCAAGCCGAGCGGATCGACTTCCAACAAATTCAACGCCAGATCAGCGATCTCGGCGGTGATGATGCCGTCGCCGCGCACCTGCGCGTAATCGCGCACACGGCGCAGCAGACGGTTGGCGATACGCGGCGTGCCGCGCGAACGGCGCGCGATTTCCAGCGCACCGCTGGTTTCGGCATGCATTCCCAAGATATTGGAGGAACGCGTCACTATCTGCATCAACTCCTCATCGGAATAAAACTCAAGACGCTGCACCAGACCAAAACGGTCGCGCAACGGCGAAGTCAACAGGCCGGCTCGTGTGGTCGCGCCCACCAAGGTGAACGGAGGCAATTCAATCTTAACGCTCTGCGCCGCCGGGCCATCGCCAATCATAATATCCAGCTGGAAATCCTCCATCGCCGGATAAAGCACTTCCTCCACAATCGGGCT
>JACXUQ010000108.1 GCA_014763835.1 Thiotrichales bacterium | reverse complement strand
CAGGAAGCGGAACGCGTGGTGTCGGAAATCATCGTCCACAAATTCAAACACCGCTGCAAAAACCGCGATTACGCCATTTTGTACCGCGGCAACCATCAGGCACGCCTGATGGAACGCGCCCTGCGCGAACAGAACATCCCCTATGTCATCTCCGGCGGAAAATCGTTCTTCGACCATACCGAAATCAAAGACGTCATGAGTTACCTCAAACTCATCGTCAACCCGGACGACGACGCGGCGTTTTTGCGCATTATCAATACGCCGCGCCGCGAGATCGGGGCGACCACACTGGAAAAACTCGCCACCTACGCCACCGGCCGCGGCATCAGCCTGTTCGATGCCACCCAGGAATTTGGCCTCACAACCGTCTTGTCGGAAAAAGCATTGAAGCGCGTGCAGTTTTTTGGCGAGCAACTCCTGGGCTGGATTCAGGAAGCCGAAGCGGCACAGGGCGAAGAGGTCATCAGCTTTGTGCGCGGCTTGGTCGAGAAAATCGAATACGACAACTGGATCCACGAAACCGCCAGCAGCGTCAAAACCGCTGAGCGCCGCATCGGCAATGTGCGCGAGCTGATTCTGTGGATTGAGCGCATTATCAAAAAAGCCATCGAAGAAGACGGCGAAGAAAAGAAACTCGCAAGCATCGTTGCCCACATGACCTTGATGGATATGGTGGAGCGCAACGAGTCCGACAAAGAACACGACATGGTCAGCCTGATGACCCTGCACGCCTCCAAAGGACTGGAGTTTCCGCACGTGTTTCTCATCGGCATGGAAGAGGAACTCTTGGGAAGGCAAGCCCGGCGTGGTGCTCAGCAAAGAAGAACAGCAGGAACACGGCAACGCGCAAATCGCCAATTTAAAGTCCTTCTTAAAACGCGACTAAATCGACTTAACACACCCGGCCTGTTGAGAATTTTTGGCAAATTTTTACGCTCTAAAAAACTCAACAGGCCGGGTAAAGCACACTTAAACCACGAAGAGCCCAGAGATCACGAAGGCATTTGGGCTAGAGAATACTGTTTTCACACCTTCGTGCCCTTCGTGGTTAAACATTAATCAGGAGTTTTACTATGACGCCGCCCTTGCCGCTAATGCCCTTTCAATTCGCTCCCATGCCGCATATTCACTTTGGCTGGAGCATTCGTCATCAGTTAATTCCCCATCTGCAAAAGCACTACCAAGGTCGAATTGTCTTGATTACCGGCCGTTTTCTGGCGCAACCCGGGCAATTCGGCGCCGAACTGCGCGATGCACTTAAAGAAACCAATCGCCATGTCGATCATTTCACCGTCTCCGGCGAACCTTCACCCGATTTGGTTGACACCATTGTCGGCCAATGCAATCCCGATACCCAAGCAGTCATCGGCATTGGCGGCGGCAGCGTGTTGGATGCCGCCAAAGCGATTGCCGGGCTGATCCCCTCGCAAACTTCGGTCATGGACTATCTGGAAGGCGTTGGCGCCGGTAAAGTCTTTAATGTGGCAACCTGCCCGTTTATCGCCGTCCCCACGACGGCAGGCACCGGTTCGGAAACCACCAAAAACGCCGTATTGTCACGTTTAGGCGAATTTAAAAAATCCTTCCGCGACAACAAACTGCTGGCCAAAGAAGCCTGGCTTGATCCGGAACTGCTGCAAAGCTGCCCACGCGACATTCTTTACGCCACCGGCATGGACGCCTTCACCCAACTGCTCGAATCTTACGTCACCTTAAAACCCAACCCGATCACCGACGCCTTGGCGTGGCAAGGTATGATGCTATTTAAAGGTGCATTCGAAGCGATCGACAGCGACGACGAAAGCACACGCCAAGACGGTTATGGGCGTCTGATGCTGGCCGCCACTCTTTCTGGCACCACTTTAGCCAACGCTGGCCTGGGCGCGGTGCATGGCTTGGCCGGCCCCATCGGCGCCTTCTTTGAAGCTCCGCACGGCATTGTCTGCGCCAAGCTGCTGGCGCCGATTACCCAAGCCAATATCCAAACCTTGCAGCAACAGGACACGTCTCAGGCGCAACAAACCTTGGCTAAATATGCGCAAATAGGACGCTTGCTGAACTCAACCGGTTCGCAGGACAACGCCTTAAGCGCCTTAATCGCGTCACTGCAAGATTTCGCCAAACGTTATACCCCTCAAGGCTTAGGCCAATACGGCCTGCAAACCGACAATCTTGAACCGGTTATCCAAAGCTGCCGAAGCGGCAGCATGCTCGGCAACCCCGTCACCCTGAGCGACCAGCAGCTTTATGAGGCCATATTAAAATGCTTATAAACCCTCCCTATCCAGCATAAAAGAGTTTTATTTTTGAGCGGCAAATAAACTTCGTTAGAATAGGGTTAAAATACACTCAACTAGGCATTTTACGGATAGCCAGACACAGACAGCACGCTCTGATTCCGCTTACCTGGTGACAGCACACCGAACAAACTATTCAAACAAGGCACCAACTCTGAGGAGGCCGCATCATGAAAATCTTCCGCAAACCGGCTACAACAGGACTCATTATGCTACTCACCGGCTCCTTAGGGGTTGGCGGCTGTAGCGCCACAGAAGAAAACGCTGAACAGGAGCAGCCCTATGCGATTCAGCAGCTCTACAAAGACGACGTTTCCAAACTGAAGGACTACTATAACGATCTTGATCAGGACGGTATAGTCGATAGCCAAGACCACTGCCAAAACAGCAAACTGGGCAGCAGCGTGGATGCTTTCGGCTGCGAACTGGATTCCGATGGCGACGGCGTCTATAACAAAGATGACTTGTGTCCCGGCACGCCTGCCGGTGCCATTGTCAACGCCTTCGGCTGCGAACCCGATTCGGATGGCGATGGCGTGCCCGATTCACGTGACGAATGCCCTAACACCCCTAAAGGCGTGGAAGTGGATGAGCGCGGTTGCCCGCTGGATCGCGACACCGACCGTGACGGCGTCTTCAACGAGCAGGACAAGTGTCCGGATACTCCGCGTGGCGTGAAGGTCAATAAATACGGCTGTCCTCCTGAAATCCTGGTATTGAGCAATATCGAATTTGACGTGGACTCTTCCGCTATCCGTGAAGACCAGGCATCTATTCTCGATCAGAACGCCAGCCGCTTGAAAGAGTTGAAGAGTACGGAAACCCTGCTGATTACCGGGCATACCGACAGCAGCGGAACGGATGCGCACAATTTGAAACTCTCATGGCAGCGCGCCGACAGCGCTAAAGAGTTCCTGCTGAAAGAGAAAAACTTCAAAGACGAGCAGATCCGCATCCTCGGCAAAGGCGAAAGCGCGCCGATTGCCGACAATGCCACCAAAGAAGGCAGACAGATCAACCGTCGCATCGAGCTGAAAATCGTGCCGACCGAACAGCTCCCTGAAGATGCCGCGGTACGACTGCCCGAATCCTTCATGGAGATCAGACGTTAACGCGACTGTGACTACATTAAAATGCTTTAACGCTGCTAGCCCAAGAGGTCGTCATGGCCTCTTGGGCTAGATTGTTTACAGCGATTATTCTTGGGCTTGTTGCCGGCCTGCTGAGTGCGGACATTGAAAACACGCCGCAGGTGATGACACAAACGCAGCTGGCCAAAGCCACCCAAAAATATGGCATGCTGGCCGAAAGGCGCTTTCACGCCTGGCAAGCCCTCGTCGATGAAAATCTGCACAAATCCGAAGGGCAAAAACTGGAAGCGGTCAACGACTTCTTCAACCAGGCGCAATTTGTGGACGACATTATCCATTGGGGGCAGAAAGACTACTGGGCCACCCCTATCGAATTTCTTGGCACCGATGCCGGCGACTGCGAAGACTTTACTATCGCCAAATATTTCACGTTAAAGGCATTGGGCATTCCCGAACATAAACTTTATTTAACGTACGTTAAAGCCATTCGCCTGAAACAGGCACACATGGTACTGACCTACTTTGAAACGCCCAAATCCATCCCGCTGGTACTCGACAATATCAACAAGCGTATCCTGCCTGCTACGCAACGTAACGACCTGGTACCGGTTTACAGCTTTAACGGTGATGGCCTGTGGCTTGCTAAACAACGTGGCAAAGGCAAGGAAGTGTCCGGCGGCACGCAAAAACTGACAAAATGGAACAACCTGTTACAGAAAATCCGTAACGACTAGCCCTTTTAAAGCACACTCAAACATAAAGGAAAAAACGGTATGAGCCTCAACAAACAGATGATGATCTTTATCGCATCCATGCTTTTGATCTTGCTGATAGGTACGTTTGCGCTCAACCTCAACAATACCAAAAACTTCCTGCAGGATCAGCTCAGCTCCCATGCGCAAGATACCGCCACCTCGCTGGGCCTGTCTCTAAGCAGCAATGCCGATCCGGATGATATTTCCACCATGGAAACCATGATCAATGCCGTGTTCGACCGGGGTTACTACTCGAATATCACCCTGACGGACATGGATGACAAGGTGCTCTACCAGAAGATCAACCCCAAAGAGATGGAAGCGGTGCCCAGCTGGTTTATTCACGCCCTGAATTTGCAGACACCTACCGCCGCATCCGTTGTACAGTCAGGCTGGATGCCCATCGGTACCTTAAGCGTAACCAGCCATGCCGGTTATGCCTACATTGAACTGTGGCAGGCGTTCATCAATCTTTTAGTGTGGTTCAGCATTGCCGCGCTTGCCGCGATTCTGATCGTCGTATCAGCTCTGAAATGGATGCTCAAACCGCTTAAGGAAATGGAAAAACAGGCGCAGGCTATTGTAAAAAAAGAATATCTGGTGCAATCCAAACTACCTTCCACCACCGAATTCAAACGTGTCGTCAACGCCATGAATGTGATGGTGCAGAAAATGAAGGAGGTGTTTGAACGCGACGCCAAAACAGCCGAGAAACTGCAAAAAATGGCTTATCAGGATAGCGTAACGGGACTGAGCAACCGCAGACACTTCGAGATGATGGTCGACAGCCTCCTCGATCCCAAGGAAGATACCAGTCCGGGCATTATCACTCTGGTCCGCATCGCCGAATTGAAAGAGCTGAATGATCGCTACGGTTATCTGATTGGTGATCAGTTTATGAAAAATATCGCCGATAGCCTGCAAATTCAACTCGCCTACCCCAACACCTTGCTTGCACGCTTGAATGGTACGGAAATCGTCGCCATCTGCCCGCACGTTTCTCACGAAAAAATCAAAGGCAGCTTGCAGCAGTTAAGTCAACAAATCCCCGAATTCCTGACACAGCTCGGCGCGAGCGATACTCCCACCCATGCGAGCATTGCCTATATGGACTACCACCCCGGGCAGACTCGTGCCAAGTTACTCAGCGCGCTGGACTATGCCATCCAACAGGCCGATACAGGAAGTGGTCAGCCATACTATTACAGCCTGGAAGAAGACATTAACAGCCAAACCAATACCTGGCGAGAGTTGATCGAAACGGCCATCCAGCAAAGCCGATTTATCCTGTTTGGCCAGTCAAGCTACCACCACAATGGCAAAGTGAATGACAAAGAGGTGCTGATCCGTCTTAAGGACGAAAACGGCACATTGCATTCCGCCGGCTACTTCATGCCGGCGGTTGAACAAACCGGTAAATTGGCGGAAATCGACCAACTGGTAGTTCGATTGGCTTTGGAGCATCTTGATCACCACCGCCAGGCCGAGCGTTTGGCAATCAATTTAACGCGCACCATGACGGTGAACGAATCTTTGCAGCACTGGCTGTTGGAAAAACTCGCCACGAATCCGCAGTACAAACACAAATTGGCGTTTGAGATTGCCGAGCCGCTCATCATCGGCGGCTCCCAATCGGCCTGGCAATTCATTCACCAGTTGCAGGCGAATGGCGCCGCAATCGGTATAGACCATTTCGGCAGCCATTTTGCCAATATGCGTTATCTGCAGGACCTTAAACCGGACTACGTCAAACTGGATACGGCCTTCACCAAAGCGATCGAGCAGGATGAACAGACCCGTTCCTATGTCAGCAGCCTTTGCGAAATGGCGGTTAGTCTGGATATTAAAGTGGTGGCAATGGCAGTAGAAAACCAGGCGCAGATCGACGCCTTTAATGCATTGGGTGTGACGCTTTACCAAGGTTATCACTTTGGCGCGCCAGCCCCTTTATAAAAAGAATCATAAAAAATGACTATAAATGCATAATAAACACCTAATGAATTTGAAGCCGGACAAAATATTCGCCTATAAATGCATAATAAACACCTAATGAATTTGAAGCCGGACAAAATATTCGCTAAAGTGCTAACAGTTTAAATCACTATTCAACTCAGGAATTTTCTGTAAATGACGGACACAGTAACAACAACAGAGTCCTCCACAACCGAGCCAACCATCAAAGAGACTACATCGCCACTGTATGATGGAATTAAAAGTGCGCTGCTGGACTGTCTGGTACTTTATAGCAAACTGAACCGAAACCCCATTTCAAAACACTCGCTGACAGCCGGCCTGCCGATTCCATCAGGCATTATCACGCCGGATATTTTCCAACGCGCCGCGCAACGCGCCGGCTTAAGCGCCTCCTTTAAAGCCAAAAGCTTAAGCGACATCTCCAATCTGGTCCTGCCTTGTATCTTGCTGCTCAAAAACGACCAAGCCTGCCTGTTGCAGGAACTCGACTTTGAAAAACAAGAAGCCAAAATCATTTTCCCGGAAAGCGACAGCGGCGCCAATATAGTTTCGCTGGAAAAGCTGAATGAAGATTACACCGGTTATGTGGTTTACCTCACTCAAAAGGTTTTTCTGGAAAACACCAAAGAAAATCTGATCGGCTTCAAACAAGGTCATTGGTTCTGGAGCACATTGTGGTCCTCCAAAGCGGTCTATCGCGACGTATTAATCGCCTCTATTGTGATCAACATTTTCATTCTTGCGAATCCGCTATTCGTGATGAATGTATATGACCGCATCGTGCCCAACAATGCGGTGGAATCCTTGTGGGTTTTGGCGATTGGTGTCAGTGTGGTGTATATGTTTGACATCATTCTGAAATTCCTGCGCTCCTACTTTTTGGAGGTTGCCGGTAAAAAGAGCGACGTTTTGATGTCTTCCAAGCTCTTCGAGCAAACCCTCGGATTGACGATGGCCAACCGCGGCGGCAGTATTGGCGCTTTTGCCAACAATCTGCGGGAATTCGACAGCATCCGCAACTTTTTTACCTCCGGCACCATTGCCTCTTTGGTGGATTTGCCGTTTGTGGTGATTTTCCTGCTGGTCATCTTCTATATCGCCGGCGCTATCGTACTGGTTCCCATCACAATCATTCTATTGATTTTGCTCTACAGCATTCTGCTTAAAGACCCCATCAAGCGCAGCATTGAAGCGACTTACGAAGCGAGCAGCCAAAAAAATGCCGTGCTTATCGAGACTCTCACCGCGATTGAAACGATTAAAGCATTAGGCGTGGAAGCTCACTCCCAATGGAAATGGGAGCAAGCCGTCGGTGAAATCGCCCGCGCCAGTATCCGCTCCAAAATGCTGCAAAGCTCTTTGGGACGCATGACCGGCTTTATGCAGCAAATGAGTACCGTCGTGGTGGTGCTTGCGGGCGTCTATATGATCAAGGAGGGCAATATGACCATGGGGGCACTGATCGCCACCGTGATGATCAGCCAGCGGGCAATCGGTCCTATGGGACAATTCGCCAGCCTGACCTCCTCCTATCAGCAAACCAAGACCGCGCTCAACTCACTCAACGAACTGATGCGCAAAGAGATTGAACGCCCCGACAGCAAACACTTCATTCAGCATCCGCATTTTGAAGGCAGTATTGAGTTTGTCGACGTCTCATTCACCTACCCTAACGAAACAAGACCGGCCTTAAGTCACGTCAGCTTTAAAATCAATCCCGGTGAAAAGGTCGGTATTATCGGCCGTATCGGGTCGGGTAAAACCACCATTGAAAAGCTCATTCTGGGGTTTTACCGCCCCACCGAAGGCACCATCCTGATTGATGGAATCGATATCACCCAGCTGGATCCGGCGGAGTTACGCCGCAATATCAATTATGTTCCGCAAGAGGTCACACTTTTTAGCGGCGATGTGCGAGAAAACATCGCTTATCGCGCCCCCTACGTGGAAGACGACCGTATTTTGAAAGCGGCGCGTCTGGCCGGTGTGGATGATTTTGTCAGACAGCACCCTTCCGGCTATAGCATGAAAATCGAAGAGGGCGGTCGCTCGCTCTCAGGCGGGCAACGGCAAAGCATCGGGGTAGCGCGCGCCCTGTTATTGGAAGCGGCCGTCTACCTGTTTGACGAACCGACCAATTCATTGGATGCCAAGACCGAACAGATGATGATCGACCGTCTCAAAAGCGGCACCCTGAAACACACCACTATCGTCGTTACCCACAAAATGAGTTTACTGCAACTAACAGAACGCCTCATGGTGATGGATAGCGGAAAACTGATTGCTGACGGCGAAAAACAAGCCGTACTCGAAGCCCTTAAAACTGGACGTATCAATAAAAGCCATTAACCACTATGTCAGAAAATAAACAGACGCCGATAAAAGGTTCCAACCATATTCATCAGGAAGATTTGATTTTCATGTCAAGCCTGAGCCAGGCCACATTGGAAAAACCCACACGTGCTTCACAAATGGTCGTATGGGTTATTTTGCTTGTCATTATTTGGCTGCTGGTATGGGCCAACTTTGCCGAACTCGACAAAATCGTGCGCGGGGAAGGCAAAGTCGTCCCCTCTTCACAAATTCAGGTGGTCCAAAACCTTGAAGGCGGGATTATCGAAGAGATTTTTGTACATCCCGGCGACAAAGTGCGCAAAGGCGACATTCTTATCAAATTGGACAACACCCAGTTCGCGAGTACGTTCGGAGAAAGCAAAATCCGCGGCATGCAGTTAAAAGCCCGCTCAGAACGCCTTAAAGCCGAGGCAAATAATACGGAGTTCAGGCTTCCCGAAAAATTTGACGACGCCGTCATGAACGACCTCTATGACCGGGAATATGAACTCTATCAATCCAGACAAAAACAGCTGGAAACCACGGTAGCGATCTTGAGCGCGCAGATCGAGCAGCAAAAACTGGAGCTTCAGGAAGCGTATTCCCAAGAGGTGCAACTCACGCGCTCTCACAAACTACTCACTCGCGAAATCACCATGATGCAACCATTGGTCAAACAAGGGATTGCGTCAGAAGTGGACCTGCTTAAAACCCAACGCGAAGAAAACGACGCACTGACCCGACTTAAAACGGTACAGAACTCAATTCCAAAACTCAAGTCGATGATTTCCGAAGCGGACAGCAAACGTACCCAAGCCAAAGAGGAGTTTATGAATGATGCCCGCAAGGAGCTAAACGACGTCCTCGCGGAGATCAGTCAGATTGAGCAATCCAACACCGCGCTTGAAGACCGCGTTCGCCGCACCGCCATTAAATCCCCTGTACACGGCACGATCAAGCAGTTGCTAATCAACACCGTCGGCGGCGTTGTGCAACCGGGAAGCGACATTATCGAAATCGTACCGGATGACGATACATTGGTTCTGGAAACTAAAATTCTCCCCGCCGATATCGGCTTTATCTATCCGGGACTAAAGGCGAAAGTAAAATTTACTGCTTACGACTTTGCCATTTACGGCGGACTAGAAGGCACGGTTAAACAGATCTCTGCCGATACCATTACCGATAATGAAGGCAACAGCTTTTATATCGCCCGAATTCAAACAGACAAAAATCATTTGGGTAGCGAAACCCATCCATTGGATTTGTTGCCCGGGATGACCGCGAGTGTGGACATCGTTGTCGGCAAGCACACCGTACTCGACTACATTCTTAAACCGATTATCAAAGCAAAAGAGCTGGCTTTACGCGAATCCTAAGGGTACGAAAAAAACGGATTTAAACTTATATTTGCTATTATTT
>JACXUQ010000107.1 GCA_014763835.1 Thiotrichales bacterium | reverse complement strand
TAAAAATTACGGTCAATTTTCGCACAAAAGTACGATAAAATTTGCACAGCTTTTAAAATTGCGCGCTCCCTAATCTGCGCACAAAACACAACAGCATGCCCAGGGGTGGCCAAACGGCCTGAGATCTTCATTAACCAGGAAGAAACCCTTAGAACCTGATCCAGATAATACTGGCGGAGGGACAGGCAAAGAGAAGTCCGGTTCGTTTCTGTAAAAGTACAGAACTACAACCACATCGCTCGACACTGTCCTTTTAGCCCTTCTAAAAGGAAGCAACATGAAACCTACCGCGATGACACTGGCTATCGCCGCCGTTTTAACCGGCCTCAATGCGCAAGCAGACGAACTCAAAACAATCACCGTCAACGCCGACCTGCGCCAGACCAAAGAACAGGACTTGCCCGCCAGCGCCGACATCAAAAACAGTGCTGAATTGCAAGACCAGGGCGCCACCCACTTTGATGATGTGCTGCTTAAAACCCCTAATGTCAATTACTCAGGCCAAAGCTCGCGCGCCCGACACATTCAGATTCGCGGCATCGGCGAACGCGACGAATACACAGGGGCACCCAACGCCAGTGTTGGTTTTGCTGTCGACGACATCGACTTTTCCGGCATCGGCATGGTCGGCAATCTGTTTGATGTTAAACAGGTTGAAGTGCTGCGCGGTCCGCAAAATACACGCTACGGCCAGAGCGCTATTGCCGGTTTAATCAACATTCAAACCAATGATCCGACTGATTACCGGGAAAACATGATCGAAACCACTTTGGGCCAGGATCAGCTCAAAGAGTTCGGTTTTATGACCAGCGGCCCGGTCAGCGCCGAAAAAGGCGCTGCTCAATACCGCATCGCACTTTTCAAACATGACAGCGATGGTTTCCGTACCAACGAAACCCTTGATCGCACCGATACCAACGGGCGCGATGAACTGACTGTACGCGGAAAATTGCGTCTATTCCCCAACGAACACACCACAGTAGATATCTCCCTCATTCACGCCGACCTCAATAATAACTATGACGCCTGGTCACGCGACAACAGCTTTACAACGCTGTCGGATCAACCGGGCAAAGACACTCAACTGTCTAATGCGGGATCAGTTAAAGTCGAATGGAACAGCAACCCGAACTACACCCTTGTCAGCAAGACCAGTCTGGCCAACAGTGACATGCTCTACAGTTACGACATCGACTGGTTAGCCGATGCGACCAATGAAGATTCCATCTATGCAAACCGGAAACACCGACGCACAGCATCACAAGAGTTGCGTTGGACCTCAAAAAACAATTCCAAATTATTTAACAACACAACCGACTGGTTGGCGGGCATCTATTTATCGCATCTTGAAGAAAGCAATAAACGCAATGAGGTATATGATTATCCGTCCTCAACAGTCATCTACAACACAGATGCAAACAGTGACTTTACACACAACAAATTGGCGTTATACACAAGACTGGATCAAGCGATCACCCCTAAAACCACCTTACAGTATGGCCTGAGAGTTGAACACAACCAACAAACATTCGACCTGACTACGCACCAATACGGTGATGACACCAACTGGGGCGGGGCACCTTATGACAACACCCTGACAGACAACTTCAATCCCGATGAAACACTTTGGGGCGGTTCACTGCATTACATTCACAAATACAGCGAGCGACATACCGCTTTTGTTGGAGCAACCCGAGGCTATAAAGCGAGTGGATTTAATGCCGCGCTTGAAGGCACACAAAATGTCAAATTTGGCTCTGAGACGCTTTACAACTATGAAATAGGCCTTAAATCAAACTACCAAGAACTGGGTTTAAAAACCTCTACCACCCTTTTCTACATGGATCGCGTCAACCCACAATTTGATGGCTACACCTACGAACCCAACTCCAGCACTAACTGGGTGTTTTACACAGAAAATTTCGACAGCGCTCAAAATTACGGACTTGAGACCGAATTCGATTGGCAAGTCAACAGACAATGGAACCTCTATGGCTCATTCGGACTGTTACAGACACGAGTAAACGGAACACCTGTGAATACAGAATTCACCATTAGCGGACGTGATCAAGCACTTTCACCTAACTACCAATTTAATCTTGGCGGAAAATATCGAAGTGCCAATGGTTTTTATGCACAAATCGATCTCAGTGCTATGGACGAGTACTATTTCGACAATGTCCACAATTTCAAATCCAAAGCCTACCATCTTGTTAATACTCGCTTAGGATATGAAACGAAGGATTACGAAGTCTATCTGTGGGGTAAAAACCTCACCGACGAACGTTATGCAACACGAGGATTCTATTTTGACGCTGACTGGGATGGCAACGATGACAAATTCATTCGCCTCGGCGATCCACGTCAATTTGGCGTCACCGCAAGAATTTACTTTTAATTCTGCTGCGCATAAAAAGGAAACAACCCGATTATGCGCATTTTATAAAGGACAATAGAATGAGAGTTTCCATTGACATCAGCATGTACCCACTGCAGGAAACATACTGCGAACCGATTCTCGACTTTATCAGACGGGTTGAAAACCACCCAAAGCTGATTGTGGAAAAAAACCGTTTGAGCACGCAGATTTTCGGTGACTACCGCACCGTCATGGCTTTGGTGAGCGAAGAGATGCTGGTCACGCTTGAAAAAATCCCGCATACCATTTTTGTGCTTAAAATCATTGGCACTGACCGTTCTGATGTCGCTTATGACCGCTGTGAGTGAACATTTCTGGGCACATCTGTTTGAGTCGGCCATACAACTTTCAGGCTGGGAGGTGGTTGCCACCACACTGGGGATTCTGTATGTCATCCTCGCCGCCAAAGAGTCCATCTGGTGCTGGCCGGCGGCGTTTGCAAGCACCCTGATCTACACCCTCCTTTTCTGGGAAGGGCAACTACCGATGCAAGCCCTGCTCAACGCCTATTATCTGTTGATGGCGGTCTACGGCTTGATAAGCTGGCGCAAACACACCGACGCAAAACTGGATTTGAAAATTTCCAACAGGCCGGGTCGTTTTCACCTGATGTTGATTAGCGCCGGACTCTTGCTGACCTGGGCGACAGGCTACTATCTGCAACACCAGACCGAATCGCAACTCCCCTATCTGGATGCGTTTGTAACGGTTTTTTCCGTTATCACCACCGTATTAATGGCACGAAAAATCCTCGAGAACTGGCTCTACTGGTTGGTGATAGACAGCGCTGCGATTGCGCTTTACTGGCAGACCGGCTTTTACGTGACGATTATTATGTTCAGCTTGTACTTGATCTTGTCGGTCATCGGCTACCTGAAATGGCGCAAAAAACTCCACGCAGCCCCCTAAATCAGCCAGCGAACCGGGGGGGATGCGCCAACCAACGCGACAAGGATGTTTCACCCAGAACATGCATGACAAACAGCAGAAGACGGTAAACCGTGCGTACGGCATCCAGATGCGCTAACTGGCTGGCCTTTTCATACTGTTGTTTAAAGTATTCCGCGCCTTTTTCATCAAGCAGATATTCCAACAACACCCACTCCAACTCGGGCGCCCCCCAAACCAACGCATCCAAATCGATCAGCGCAGCCGGCCTGTCATTTTTAAACAGAAATTGATCCCAGCGCAAATCCGGCATAATCGGAACAAACTCAATATCATTGTGTGAATAGTATCGCTTGAACGCCAAAATTGCTTCATCATAAGGTGTCAGATCGACTCTCTGACGCCCTGCCAGCATTTCGAGTGTTGAGAGAACACGTTCAGGCCACAGTTTTTGCGGCAAAGAAGCGCAATACAAAGGTCCAAAAAGCGAGGAGCGCTGCGAATGCAATGCCTTGATATGTGCCGATAAAGAGCGCACCGCTTCATTCGACACTGATTGCAAAGCACCCGGCTGCCCATCGAGCTTCTGCGTCAAAAACCAACCCCCATAGCCGTTTTGCGCCGATGCCGCCTCGAGCAGAGCGGGTACCTGCAATGGCGACCATTCGGCCGCCTTGGCATATACCTCCTTATATGACGCCATGCTTTGCGGTAACGAAAAACCGAAAATACCGGCCATGCCTTGCCAGAAAGGCGAGCCGGCGATTTGTTCCGGCACACATACTTTCAACACCCCCCATTGATTCCAGGCGGGCCAAAACGCCTGCCATAGCCAATGCGTACTGTCAGTATAGTTTTTCTGAACACGGGACAAATGTTCCACCGTGGCAATAGCATCCATGTTATCCGCTGGAGACAGCAAAGAAAGAAAAGTATCAGGTTGTTTCATGCGCTTATCTTAACAAATCCACGCGATTTGACCGTTTAAAAATCAAAGGTTAAGCGTGATATACTCCCATGCTCGATATTGCCGCTTGAGCCTTGTTCTTGCGAAAAGTCTATCCTTTAACGGCCGTTTTTCGCTATAATGCCGGGCTGAATATTAATCCTGTAAACAAGCCGACTTACGCCGCTCCAGCTAGGATGAAACTCCGTCGCCGCTTGTAACCCAGCACCAAACAGTGAGAGGAACCTGTTATGAATTTTGATCAAGCCCGCTTTTTCATGGTTGAACAGCAAATTCGTCCATGGGATATTCTTGACCAAAAAGTTCTGGATCTGTTTCTAGACATTCCGCGCCATGAATTTGTTGAAGAAGCCTACCAGGCCCTGGCCTACAGTGACATTGAGCTGCCTATCGGTGAAAACGAAGCGATGATGGCGCCTAAAATCGAAGCTCGACTTTTACAAGCCCTCGATATCGATGAAACGGATAGCGTTTTGGAAATCGGCACCGGCAGCGGCTTCCTAACAGCGATTATGGCCAGCTTGGGCCAATCGGTCACCACGGTTGAGCTGCACGCCAGCCTGCAGGAAAAAGCCAAAGTCCGCTTGCAGAAATTCGAAAATATCGACTTTCAGATCGGCGACGCCAGTCAGGATTGGAACGACGGCAAACAATATGACGTGATCGTACTGACCGGTGCCGTCGCCGAAATCCCGCAAAGCTATAAAGAGAAGTTAAACCTCGGCGGCCGTTTGGCGGTGATTAGCGGCAAGGCACCGGCGATGACAGCGCAAGTTCTAACACGAATCAGCGCTAGCGAATGGGAAACAGAAAGCTTGTTTGAAACCGAACTAAAATATCTGGATCACGCTGCGGCAAAACCGACCTTTACGCTTTAAGTCGTTTCTCCCGCTAAAGATTTTTGGCGACTGCCTGCTCTGTCGCCAGCCATTCGACTCACACCCACCCCTTCCTCATCGAATCGACACTAAAACGCTGCAACACTTGAATCGGCAGCATCGCAATAACCTCTCCTTCCAGCACAATGCTTCAATAGCCTTCATCAAAAATTCACACTGACTCATTTATTTACGCTTTAATTTAGTATTTTTTCGTAATACCCTTTAATATGATCTTAAAGGATAGCGCTCCCTCATAACCGTAGTTTT
>JACXUQ010000106.1 GCA_014763835.1 Thiotrichales bacterium | reverse complement strand
TAAAGCGCCGCAAAGTCACTTTTTAGAGTGGGCTAAGCAAAGCCGCCTCAACAAAGTACTGGTGGTGCATTGCAACCATGCGAACGAACTCAGCGACAAAACCGCTGAACTCATGCAGCACTACCGTGCCGCGGGTTTTCACCTGCTCAATCAAAGCGTGCTGCTTAAAGGGGTCAATGACAATGCCGAAACCCTGGCGAAGCTGAGCCAGCAACTGTTCAAGCAAGGCATTTTGCCTTACTATCTGCACCAGCTCGACCGCGTGCAGGGCGCGGCGCATTTTGAAGTGGATAATGAAACGGCCAGAAGCCTGGTGGAAAAGCTGCGCCGCCGACTGCCGGGCTATCTGGTGCCCAAGTTGGTGGTAGAAATCGCCGGCGAACCGCACAAGACGCCGCTGTAAAGACCGACAAAAAACGGTCCGAAAAAACTCAACAGGCCGGGTATCTAAAACCCGTAGCGCTCTTTAAAACCACATTTGGCCGGCGGCAACCAGTCGGGCTGGTGGTAGAAGTCTTCATAGATTTGGCGTAATACCTTTTCACGGTACAGCGCATAATTAAAGCCTGTGCCGGTCACCAGCCAGTAAACCGCCCCCTGCACCGGCTCCAACGGTTTAATCTCCACCTGGTCAAAATAGGGTTTCACTCTTTCCAACTCGCGCTCGCGAATCACCAATAAGGTCAAGGTCTGGCCATCCAGCGCTTTGAAATCGATAGCCTTATCGTCTTCCCGGCCGTATTTCGACAAACTCTTGAACACATGAATGTCGTCATTCCCGCAATGATAGGCCAGCGTGGATTGACTGCTGTAATCGAGCGTAAAGAACATGCCCTCTGGAAGCTGCTTGCACACCTCGGCAGTATGGGTGTAAAGCGGCACCAGCGGCTGTTCGCTCTTGGCGACCAACTTGTCGGCAAACGGCAATGCAAGCAAAACCGTCAACGCAATCAACACCGAAACCACCGCATTGAAAACCATCAGTTTCTGTAACTTCGACACGGATAATTTGACATACAGCAGGTGCAACACCACCACCGACAATAACGGCCAATGCAACCCGACTGGATTCGACAAACTGACTATCAGCAATACGCCGAGCAACGGCAATGCCGCCCACAGCGTCAGTTGCAAGATGCTTTCGCCTCGAAGGGTTTTGACGGCACGCAGCCAATAATAGACACCCAACGGCGAGAGCATCGCCAATACCATCGCCACAAAACTGGCGGTCTGCATCAGGTCGATGTGACTGTCACGGGTGCGCGACACGAAATTAAACAGGATATTGTTCCAGCAGTGCGTCAGGTTGAAGTAGAGATTTTCACCGACAAACAGCAAAATAATCAGCGCCATCACGGTGATCTTGGCCCAATGGCGCCACTGCCACAGCGCAAAAGCCAGCAAGCCCAGCAGCATAAAGGCGGCAAAATACTTGGACAAAAACGCCATGCCCAATACCACGCCCGCCAGCACCGTCCACCACCAACTTTGCCAGCTGTCAGTCTGCATAGCCTTGGCAAACAGATACAGGCCCCACACACCAAAGAACACCAGCACGGTATCGTTGGCGGTCAACACAAACATCAAGGAAACCGGCGAGACCCAAAATACCAGCGCCGTCCAAAAAGCGGCTTGCCGCTCAGAATCGCCCGTAAGTGAACGCATTAACAGCAGCTGATACAGCCAATACGCCAGTAATAGAGAAGAAACAAACGCAAAACTGCGGTACCAATAGAGATTGTCGGCGACCAGATTCATCAGGCCCAAGACCCAGCCGACGGCCGGAGGATGGTCGTAATAACCTAACGCAAGCGACTGCCCCCAGGTAATGAAATAGGCTTCGTCACCGGTCAACGGCAGCCAGAACAGCAAGGCCAGCTTCAGCAAAACAAAAACGCCCAATAGGCGTTTTTGCAAAATCGTCATGTCAGAAAAAAGCGACAACACCCTCACCTACCACGTCAGCGCTAGCGCATTGAGCACCCAGGCACTCAAACAGCCCACCAAAATGCCGGCAAGAATTTCCAGACGTGAATGTCCCATACGCTCGCGCAACACCAGACTTTCGATCTCCACGCGTCGATTGAGCAGATTAATCTGCTCGGCGTGACGCCCCACCTGGCGGCGCAGACTGTTGGCATCGAGCATCACCACAAACGCCAATCCCAAGGCGACGACAAACGCCGGATGTTCAATCCCCTCGCGCAGCGCGACGATCGCCGCTACACTGCTGACGATGGCGCTGTGATTGCTCGGCATCCCGCCGTAGCCGATCAAGTCGAACGCCAAACGCTTTTCGCGCGCGCAGTTGACGATGAACTTGGTCACGCCCGCCACCAGCCAGGCAAAAAACGGCGTCAACAGATAGGTTAAATCCATCACAAGCCTCCCGCCGGCCACAGTGCAACAAGCGACGCGGCAATCCAGCCGAGCACCGTCAACAGCAGCTGTTTGTCGTTCAAAAGCGCATCGGTCGGCGATTCGCCCTCGCCGACAAATTCAACGATATACCAGTAACGGAACAGGCCGAACAACACAAACGGCACGGTAATCACCAGCTCGGGGCGTGCAGACATGACAAAAAAGCTGTAAAACAACAAAGCGCCGGTCGCGGAAATTTCGGCAAACTTATCGACAATCGACACCGAATACATCTTCAGCACCTTGCGCGCGCCCTCGCCGCTCTGCACCAGTTCCTGACGGCGCTTGATCGCCGCCAGAAACAGCGCCAGACTCAAGGTGGTCACAAACATCCACGACGATACCGGCACTTCGATCGCCATGGCCCCGGCGTAGACGCGCAGCACAAAGCCGATGGCAATGGTAAAAATATCCAGCACCGGCTGGTGTTTCAGCCAATACGAATAGGCCACATTCAACACTAGATAGGCGGCAATCACCCCCATCACCGCCGGTTGCAGCCAGATGCCCGCCGCCAGAATCACATACAGGCCTAGCAACAAGACCTTGGCTTGCGCCGGCTTGACCTGCCCGGACGCGAGCGGACGTTTTTTCGATTTAATCGGGTGTTTGCGGTCGTCTTCGATATCGCGCAGATCGTTAACAATATAAGTCGCCGAAGAGGCCACACTGAATAAGACCAGCGCCAACAAGGCTTGTGAAACGGCATTCCCGTCAAGGAAAAGCCCCGCGAAAATCAACGGCGCCAGTACAAAACCGTTTTTAATCCACTGGCGCGGACGCATTAATTTAAACAGGCCGGCTGTCACAGACGCCGATATGGGGGGAAGTGTTGGGTTCATAGGTGCTTCGGTGTTAGAATCCATGTTTTCTATGTGAGTGTCCAAGCGAAACCGCAAAACCTGCCAAATCCGCTTAACGATGATATGAAGATTGCGCTAATTTACACGATTTTCGCGGCCATCGCCACCGCCGCCAATATTCTCAGCCAAGAGATCAGTCTGCGGCTCTACGATGCGGCCTTCAGTATCACCCTGTCGATACTGGTCGGCACGGCGGTCGGATTGGTCGTCAAATACGGGCTGGATAAAAAATACATTTTCCAATACCAGACGCAATCGCTGGCGCACGACAGCCGCACCTTCACCCTCTATACCCTGATGGGCGTGGTCACCACGGTGATTTTCTGGGGCATGGAATTCGGTTTCGACGCGCTGTTCGGCAGCAAAGAGATGCGTTATCTCGGCGGCGTCATTGGCCTGGCAATCGGCTATTACGTTAAATACCAGCTCGACAAGCGCTTTGTCTTTGTTTCACCCAATAGCACCCAAAGGGCCAGCGCATGAATAAACACACGCTATCCGGCTGGGGGCAATATCCCAAAATCGAAACGGCACTGTTAAACGTCCATTCACAACGCAAAGTGGCCGAAATGCTGTCCGAACCGGGCGAAAAATCCCTGATTGCCCGCGGCATGGGGCGCAGTTACGGCGACAGCGCACTGGCTGAACAGACACTCTCCACCCTGCACCTGAACCATCTGATTGAATTCAACGCGCAGACCGGCGACATTCGCTGTGCTGCCGGTGTGACGCTGGCGGAACTGCTGGAGATTTTCGTGCCGCGCGGCTGGTTTCTGCCGGTCACCCCCGGTACCAAATTTGTGACCATCGGCGGTGCCATTGCCAGCGACGTGCACGGCAAAAACCATCACCTGCACGGCTGCTTCAGCGACCATGTCAGCGAATTCAAGCTGGCGCTGGCCAATGGCGACATCGTGACCTGCTCACGGACTGAAAACGCCGCGCTGTTCCATGCCACCTGCGGCGGCATGGGCTTGACCGGTATTATCCTCAACGCCACTTTCAGGCTGATTCCGATCGAAAGTGCCCTGATCGCCGAAAGCAGCTACAAAACCGCGAATCTCGCCGAAACCCTGGAGCGCTTTGAAGAATTTGAACAGGCCACCTACTCCGTCGCCTGGATTGACTGCCTGTCCAGCGGCAAAAGCCTCGGCCGCTCCCTGCTGATGCTCGGCGAGCATATAAGCGAAGGAAATTTGCAAACGCACCGTAGCGGCAAACTCAAAGTGCCGTTCAATATGCCAAGCCAATTGCTCAACCGCTACTCGGTGCAGGCCTTCAACACACTTTACTACCACAAGCAGACGCGCACCCACGCGCAACGCGAAGTGCATTACGATCCCTACTTCTACCCGCTCGACGGCTTGCATGACTGGAACCGTCTCTACGGCAAAAACGGTTTTACCCAGTATCAATTTGTTATTCCCAAGGCGGCCGGACTGGAAGGTATGCAAACGATCTTGCAACGTATCGTCGCCTCCAAACGCGGCTCGTTTCTGGCGGTACTCAAGGCCTTCGGCAAGGCCAATGACAATCTGCTCAGCTTCCCGATGCAAGGTTACACGCTGGCGCTCGACTTTAAAATCGACACCTCGCTGTTTGCGTTTCTGGAAGAACTCGACCATATTGTGCTGGACTTCGGCGGCCGCCTCTACCTGACCAAGGATGCGCGTATGTCGGAAACCACTTTCAAACAGAGCTACCCCAACTGGGAAGCGTTTGCCGAACTGCGTGCCCAGACCGGCGCTGATCGCTGCTTTCACTCGTTACAATCTTTACGCTTAGGACTTTAAATGAAAAATATTCTGGTGATTGGCGCCACCTCGGCGATTGCGGAACAGACCGTCCGCCTCTACGCCCAACAGGGCGCCCGGCTTTATCTGCTGGCGCGCGATGCCGAAAAACTCGACCTGATTGCCGCCGATGCGCGTGTGCGCGGCGCCACCGAGGTGGTCAGCCAAACGCTTGACGTTAACGACTTTGCAACGCATCAGGCCGTTTTGAACGATGCGTTTGCCGCACTGGACACGGTGGATGTGGTGCTGATGGCGCACGGTACGCTGCCCGACCAAACCGCCTGCGAGCAGAGCGTGGAAACCACCCTGAAAGAACTGAATACCAACGCCCTGAGCACCATCAGTCTGCTGACGCTCTGCGCCAACCGCCTGCAAAAGCAAGGC
>JACXUQ010000105.1 GCA_014763835.1 Thiotrichales bacterium | reverse complement strand
GGGATTAAAGGCCGGGAATGAGATTAAGAATGGCGTGTTCCGCTGCAGCAAAATCGACGCGTCCGACGATCTCGAATACCTTGCAGTGATTCAATGCTCGCAGATAAGGTTCCGGCTGAGGCCGGTAACCGTTTGGCAAAAAACCTGTGGCCGGTTCGGCATATAAAGGCCCCGGAGACTTCATGATGGCTTGTAGCAGATCGGGACGCTCTGACAATTCGACCGGATTGATATGGATAGGTTGTGTGTTTTCATGCTGCCAGTTCAGTACAAACAGGGCATTCAACGGACTTTCTGCCGCATAGCAGTCCGCACCAAAGAGTGCATTGACCGGCACGTCGTATTTTTGCTCGAGGATGCGCAGCGTCTCCTGCGGCAGCGCCAGGTAGTGACGGCGGGTTTCCTCAGCGATCAGATCGATTAAATGACGGTTATTGACAAGGGTGCCGGGATTGACGCGCGGCTGTTTGGGCAAGCCGCGCATCAGCAAATGCCCTTCCGGATTAGGCTTGATAAAAACCCGGTCGTTGCTGATAAAGTGCCTACCGCGTTCCAGCAGTTGCAGCATCAGCGTCGATTTGCCGCCGCCGGATAAGCCGGCAAAGGCGATGCCCTTATGCTGGATTTGCACTGCCGAGGCGTGCAACAGCTGCCAATGGTGGCGCAGATTGCGGTTGGCGTACTGGCTGAGAATGAAGTTAATGACTTGGTTGAAATTCGCTTCGATTTCGCCGAAAGCGAGCGGGCTGTAGTGTGCGTTTTCGGGTCTGGCTTGCGGCGCGGGCTGTAAAAAGACCAGGCCGGTTCTGTATTTGTAGAGCAGGCGTACTGCCTGTTGCGGCAGAATGCTGTCTAATATCGCCTCTTTACGCGCCGTTTTGCCGCCATCCCGCTGCCAGTCGACCCATGCGGTTTCATCAATGAAATCGTTGAGGCTGTCGGATTGGTAGATTTTGATACTTTGTTCTTTCGGCCAGGGGTCGTCGCGGTTGACCTTGGTGATCCAGCCGCTGAAATAGTCCTTGAGAAAATTGATCAGGGCTGGGGAGTTGGTGTAGATGCGTAAAGGATAGGCGCTCAAATTAAGCTGTATGGCCGTCGGCAGCAGGGTCATACTTTTTTCCAGCAGTAGCATCTGTTTGAGCAGTGGCATACTTATTTCCCGGATTGTAGCTGTTGAATCACATAGTCCGCATAGCGGCTCGCCATATTCATTCCCAAGCCTTCATGAGCGCCCTTGAATCCGCCGAAAGCGGAAACTTCAAAACAGACGGGACCCTGTTCGGTTTCGGCAATATCCACCGTAGTATAGCTTAAATTAAACAGGGCCTGCGCTTTATGTGCCAAGGCGATGATCTCATCGCCGGGCGTGACTTGAGCGTATTTTCCGCCCGATTCGGTCGAGGTATTCCAGCTTTCGCCGTTGCCGACACGCGCATAGGCGCCCTGATATTCGCCGCCCAGAAAAATCAGCCCCATATCCTGACCCGGTAATTTGAGGCGTTGCTGCACATAGTAAAAGCCGTGCTGCTGGTAGTAGGCCTGCAGCAGCGCCTTGAGTTTCTTTTCGGGCAGGGAGGCGGACAGCACCTGCATACCACGCGCCTTGGTGGAGAACAGCGGTTTAAGGATTGCTTCGCCGAAGCGTTGCACGGCGTCAAAGGCGGCCTGATGGTTTTCGGTAACCAGGGTGGCGGGCATCGGAATCCCTGCTTTGGCGAGTGATACGGTACAGCTCATGCGGTCCACCAGGCGTATGATCTCCGCCGGATTGGAGAAGATTCTGACGCCGCAGCACTCTACAAATCGCAATATTTCCAACCGATCCAATACCGCCGGGCTGTAGGTCTGGGAGATTTTTTTGATGACGATCGCATCCAACTGACAGAGGCACTGATCCTGATAGAGCACTTCGGGTTTGCTCAGGTCGGCGACGACCTGTTCGATGTCGATAACGAGGCGGAAGCCGGTGCGTTGTTCGATCTCGTCGGCGAGCACTTCGGTGGACCACTTGCCGGGGATGCCGACAACGCCGATTTTAAGCTTAGTCATGGAAGAGTTCCTTGGGAATCTTATAGTCGTGAAGGTGGTTGCCTGGCAGCTGCAGTAACTGTTCGATCAGCAGACGGCCTTTGAAGTGCATCGATTTGGCGTGTTCCTTGTCGAGTACGAAACGCGTCGAGCTGATCAGCGAACGGGCCAGCCCCAACGCCAGGCGGAGTTCAAAATCGTGATCGTCGATTTTCGCTGCATACTCGGTGCCAAACGCATAACTGGCTTCCATGGCTTGCACAATGCGTTTGCGCACGGCCGGATCGAAGTTGGCGATACGGTAGAAAGAGATCATCAATACCGACAGGTCCTGTACGTAATCGAGGTATTCCGAGCGGTGCAGGTCGATAAAACTGATCTGGTCTTCAAGCGGATCGTAGAGAATGTTGTCGGTATTGAAGTCGCCGTGAATATAAACCGCGTTGGGAGCTTGCAGGCGTTTTTCGAACTTTTGCGCTTCTTCCACCAGCGTTTCCAGCGAGACCTGTTTGACATGGCCGATTTTCAGCCCTTTGAGCTGGAAGTCGGGGTGGACTTCGTAAACCTGCGGCAGACGCTTTTGCAGCTGTTTCATGAAATTTGCCGGATGCACTTCGTCGATGCGTGTCTGTTCCCAGATATTATTCAGCGTTCGGAACAGCGTTTTGAGCCCTTTTTGCAGCGGCTTGCTCTGTTTTGCCAGCAGGAGTTTGTTGAAGGTCTGGCCGGTCAGGTATTCGTACAGCAGAGCCGCTTTGTCGCCCTGTTTCTGGTAGGCGTACACCTCCGGCGCTATGCCGGGATATTTCTGATGCCATTTCTCGATGCGGCTCTTCTCTTCCTGCAGTTTGGCTTTTTTGCCCTGTTTGAAAATGGCCATGATGCGGTCTTCGCTTTCGCTGGACGCGCTGACGCCGGAAATCGTGCAGCCGGATTTGGTTTCGCCCATCGAATGGATATTGAGGTCCTGCTGGCGGATACCGTCGAGGACGCTCAGACTTTCCTCAAGCGCGCGGAAGCGGTCAATCTGGATGAACTGGCCGAGGTTGGCCGACATAATGCCTTCGCCGACACGCAGCAGCGCATCGCCCATCAGATCAATGTCTTTGAGGATAAAACAGGCCAGCAGCAACGCGTCGCTGTGTTCGCCTTGGCGCAGGCGTTTTTTGTATTTGTCGAGCTGTGCCGAGCAGGCTTTGTCGATGCGCAACTGCAGACGGCAGATGTCGATCGCCAATGTCAGACTGTCGCTTTCGATCGCCGCGGTAATTAGTGACAGGCCTTTGTTAAGGTCTTGCAGTGCGCTGAAAATGTGTTTTTTGCGGATCAGTTTGAGTGAATCGATATTTTTGAGCTGATGCGCCATCTGCTGCAGCTGGCCGGAGAGTGCCTTGAGGCTATGGGCGATATGTTCGTAGCTTTGTATGACAATGCGTTGCTGGGCATCGCTGTGTTCATTCAACCGCCGGCCGTATTGACGGCCGGCACGTTCCAGCAGGGTCAGATGGGCATTGTCGATATAATCGACGCGGCTGAGACTTTTGTCCAGCAATCCCGGTTCCTGGTTTTCCAGGGCGTCAGACAGTAATTGCAGCTGTTTTTGCAGGTCGAGCAGCAGAAAACGCAGAGTGTCGTAGAGAGGCGGCAGGATTCGCATTATCGATCGGGCATTATTTGGATGGCGGCTGGATGTGTAATGGCTGGCCGCTGTCGCCGTCGTCTTCATGGCCAACCCAGCTGATTTTAATGCGCAACTCCTGGGCTTTTTTGCTACAGGTCGCCTTGAGTTTGAAGCGGCCGAATGGCGTCGGTTTGAGCGTCACTTTCTCATCGTCGTCGGAAAGCTCGACTTCGCCCTTTTCAATGCCGTCGGTCAGCGCCTTGAGGTACTGTACAATGGCGTCTTTATCCTGCAAGGACTCGTGTTCGAACAGATTGGTCTTTTTTGCCATGGTTGCGGAACTCGCCGGTTGGGTTAGGTTGAAGCAGGTATTGCCGTGTTGTCATGCCACAGTCAAACCATTGTTAAACTTTAGCATGTTTTGGTGACTATTTTATAACAGGCGCCCGGTAAAGCACGCATCTACCCGGCCTGTTGGGTTTTTGAAACGCCCCAAAAGCCAAATAAAAAAGGGGACCGAAGCTCCCTTTTTTAGTGCACTCGTTGGCAGCGTTACAGCCGCTTTACAACGAAAAGTCGCTGAAGTCTTCGGTATTGACCTTGGAATCGACCTGGCCGACCAGATAAGAGCTGATCTCCGATTCCTGCGGCGCGACCTGCACGTTGTCGCTGACCAGCCAGTTGTTCATCCACGGTAGCGGATTGCCTTTGCTGTTGAAGATCGGCTCCAGTTTCAGCGCTTTCAGACGCACATTAGTGATGTATTCAACATAGTCTTTCAGAATGCTGGCGTTCAGACCGATCATGGAGCCGTCTTTGAAGAGGTAGTCGGCCCACTGTTTTTCCTGCTCGGCGGCCTGACGGAAGATGTTGTAGACTTCTTCCTGCTGTTCGCGGGCGATCTCGGCCATTTCCGGATCGTCCTGGCCGTCGGCCATCAGCGTGATCATGTTCTGCGTGCCGGACAGATGCAGCGCTTCGTCGCGGGCGATCAGTTTGATGATTTTGGCGTTGCCTTCCATCAAGGAGCGTTCTGCAAACGAGAAGCTGCAGGCAAAGGAGACGTAGAAACGGATCGCTTCCAGCACATTGACCGACACCACTGTCAGGTACAACGAGGTTTTGATTTTCTTGCGGAAGGCGTGATCGGTTGCCAGGTCGATCTGGTTGGCGTACATATGATTGGTCAGCGCAATCAGTTCGTCATAGTGTTCGGTCACGCTGATGGCGCGTTTGGTGATTTCGTCATTGGTGACGATGTCGTCGAATACCAGTGACGGGTTGGTGACGATATTGCGGATAATGTGCGTGTAGGAGCGGCTGTGGATGGTTTCGGAGAACGCCCACGTTTCGATCCAGGTTTCCAGTTCGGGCAGCGACACCAAGGGTAGAAGCGCCACGTTGGGCGAGCGCCCCTGCACCGAATCCAGCAGGGTCTGATATTTGAGGTTGCTGATGAAAATGTGCTGTTCGTTGGCGGGCAGATCGGCATAGTCGGTACGGTCGGTAGACAGATCCACCTCTTCCGGACGCCAGAAAAAGCTCAATTGCTTCTCGATCAGTTTTTCAAAAAACGGATACTTCTGCTGGTCGTAACGCGCCACATTGACGTTCTGGCCGAAGAACATCGGCTCTTTCAACGCGTTGTTTTGCGAGCGACAGAAAGTAGAGTAAGTATGTTGGTCTTTGCAACTCATTGTTATCCGAATCCTGATTAAAAATATATAAGAGAGAGCTTTGCACGAGATGGTTGCACGAATAAAAATGGTTAAAAACCGTCTGATTTTTGTTGAAAAACTTGCTAATAGCCAGCTATTAGCTGCGTTT
>JACXUQ010000104.1 GCA_014763835.1 Thiotrichales bacterium | reverse complement strand
ACACTTATATTCAGACAGTTTTGATGACCTTTTCACACCTTTCCACCGATGTTAATGATATTTCAGTGTTTTTGGCCGAGTTGAACGCGCAGGCGTTACCCGTCCTATTGCATCCAGTGGAAAGTGCGCTACTTGCAGACCAAATCTATTTCGTCAATCAGGCTTTTATGGACCAGTTCGGGCTGTGTCGTGACAGTTTGTGTCTTGATGCTGACCCTTGGAAAAGTCTGCTGACAGCGTCAGCGCAACCTGTTGCGTTGCCGTTGCTGTGCAGCGATAGCCAGTCGCGGTGGTTTTTGTTGAGCAGTCAAGTATTCTCGTTCGGTGACGATGCCTACCGCCTGTTTGCATTTGAGGTACTCGACTCGATGGAGAAAATGCAGAACAGTTTGCAGCGCATGACCGAGGCGCTGGCGGCATCGCAGGCACAGCTGGCGCTGAGCCGGAAGCGCTTGGACGATACCCAGCATTTGGCCAGGGTGGGAACTTGGGAGCTGGATTTACGCAGCATGCAGATTGAGTGGTCGGCCTCGCTTTATGAGATTTACCGCGAAGACCCCAAGCACTTCACCCCCAGTTATGAAAACTTCTTGGCGCATGCCGCACCCGACGAGATTCCGGCGATCGAGGCCAAACTCAAAGAGGCTATCCACACCGGCAAACCGCAGCGCATGACCCATACCTATATCCGTTCCGACGGCAGTACCGCGATTGTGGAACTCAGCGGCCATGTTATCTACGATGCCGCCGGTCAGCCGGTGAAAATGGTCGGTTCTTCGATGGATGTGACCCATCTGGTGGAGTTGAAACAGCGCAACGAGGAGTTGGCTATTCTGTTGGAGAAATCCCATCAGGAGGTGTATATCTTCGACTGCAACTCGCTGAATTATCTCTACGCCAACCAGAGTGCCCTCGATAATCTCGGATACTCTCTGGAAGAGCTTAAACAGCTCACTGTCTACGATACCAATCCGTTTTTGACACCGGACATGGTCGCCCACCTCAAATCGTTGGAGGCAAACCAGCAAACGGTGACCAATCTGAGTGTGCATCAACGCAAGGACGGTTCCACTTATCCGGTTAAAGCCAGTTTGCAGCATATCCGCTTCCAGGGGCATGATGCGGTCGTGTTGTTCGATACCGACATCACCGAGCTGAAACGCACCGAAACCGAGTTGCTGCATCAGAATCAGCTGTTGGAGAACGTCTTAAGCAGTGTGCCGGTGCGTATTTTCTGGAAAGACTATCTGGGGCGTTACCTTGGTGCCAACGAACTGTTTTTGCAGGACGCCGGCATAACCGATCAGGCTGAACTGATCGGCAGAACCGATTATGAGATGCCTTGGGGCGCGACCGAGGGTGATCACTACTATTATGGCGATATGAAAATTGTGCATAGCGCCGAAACACGGTTGCATAGTGAAGAGGTCAGTGTCGATGCCGAGGGCAATACGCGTGTCTGGCTGACTTCACGCGTGCCGCTGAAAGACGGCGACGGCCATACCATCGGTATGTTGGGTTGCTACGAGGATATCACCTCGATTCGCGAGATGGAAAATAAGCTTAAGGAGCAGGCCGAAATTCTGCATCACCAGGCGCACCACGATGCGCTGACGCAGCTGCCCAACCGGGTGCTATTGCAGGATCGCATCGAACATGCGATTGAACAGGCTAAACTGAAAAACGCCCAATTCGCGCTGTTTTTTGTGGATTTGGATCAGTTCAAGAAAATCAACGATTCCCTCGGGCACGATGTTGGTGATCAGGTGTTGCAGCAGGTGGCCAATAACCTCAAGGCCATCACCGCCGAAGGCGATACGCTGGCCCGTTTGGGGGGCGACGAATTTACCATTGTGCAGGAGTCGTTGAAGCATCCGCATGAGGCCACCGATCTGGCACAAAAGATTATTGAGGCGACCCGTCAGCCGATCAAGGTGGGGGAGCACGTGTTTTTCCTTTCCGGCAGCGTTGGCATCAGTCTTTACCCCAAAGATGCCAATACCTACGAAGCCTTGCTCAAATGCGCCGATGCGGCCATGTACCGCGCCAAGGATGAAGGCCGCAATAACTTCCAGTTCTATACGGACGACATGACGCTGATGGCGTTTGAACATATCGCCATGCAGACCAGTCTGCGTCTGGCGATATCGCATCAGGAATTTGTGGTCTACTACCAGCCGCAGATGGATGCCAGGCAGGATAAATTGGTAGGGCTGGAGGCGCTGGTGCGGTGGCAGCATCCGCAGATGGGAACGGTTTCGCCGGCCAAATTCATTCCTATTGCCGAAGAAATCGGCCTGATCGTGGAACTCGACCGACTGCTCATGCAGCAGGCGATGCATCAGTTGCATCAATGGCGCAGCGCGGGTTTGTTCAACGGCACCCTGTCCCTCAATCTGGCGGTTAAACAGTTGCAGCAGACCGATTTTATCGACCATCTGCAGGCGCTGTTACTATCGACCGGCTGCGATCCGCACTGGCTCGAGTTCGAGATTACCGAAAGCGACATTATGAAAAATCTCGACGAGATGACCGCCAAACTGCAACAGATACGCGATCTGGGGATTCGTGTCGCCGTTGATGACTTTGGCACCGGTTACTCGTCGCTGGCCTATCTGAAGCGTTTGCCGGTCAGCAAACTTAAAATCGACCAGTCGTTTGTGCGTGATCTGCCGCATGATGACGAAGATGCGGTGATTACCAGAACCATTATTGCCATGGCAGAGAATCTGGGTCTGCAGGTTATTGCTGAAGGGGTCGAAACGCCCGAACAGAGAGCCTTTCTGGTGGACAATCATTGCCAGCAGCTGCAAGGCTATCTCTACAGTCCGCCGCTGTCTGCCGAGCACATGAGCCATTATTTGCAGAACCTGCTCTAACTTCCCGCCTGATTTTTTTATTGTCCTTTCATTGTCGTGTTCTAACTCGAAAATACTGACGTTTTATGGCACAATAGCGCCCATTTTAAAATCGTAAAACCCCAGACTTATCAAACAGGTAAGTCAGTGGGATAAATGATAACAGTGTAGGGTAAGACATTGATTTCAACCGCTAATATCACCATGCAGTTTGGTGAAAAACCGCTTTTCGAAGATATTTCCGTCAAATTCGGTGACGGCAACCGTTACGGCTTGATCGGTGCCAACGGCTGCGGTAAATCCACCTTTATGAAAATTCTCGGCGGCGATCTGGAACCGACATCGGGCACGGTGATGCTCGATCCGAATGACCGTCTGGGTAAACTGAAACAGGATCAGTTCGCCTACGAACAGTATTCGGTGGTGGATACGGTGATTATGGGCCAGCCGGAGTTGTGGGAAGTCAAGCGTGAGCGTGACCGCATCTATTCGCTACCGGAAATGTCCGAAGAAGATGGCATGAAAGTCGCCGACCTGGAGGTCAAATTCGGCGAGATGGACGGTTACACCGCCGAATCGCGTGCCGGTGAACTGTTGATCGGGGTGGGCATTCCGGTCGAGCAGCATTACGGGCCGATGAGTGAAGTCGCACCGGGTTGGAAACTGCGTGTGCTGCTGGCGCAGGCGCTGTTTGCCGACCCCGATATTCTGCTGCTGGACGAACCGACCAACAACCTAGATATCGACACCATCCGCTGGTTGGAAAACGTGCTTAACGAGCGTAAGAGCACGATGATTATCATCTCCCACGACCGTCACTTTTTGAACAGCGTCTGCACCCATATGGCCGACCTGGATTACGGCCAGCTGCGACTTTATCCGGGCAACTACGACGAGTACATGACGGCGGCGACGCAGGCGCGCGAGCGTCTGTTGGCCGACAACGCCAAGAAGCAGGCGCAGATCAACGAGCTGAAAACCTTCGTAAGCCGCTTCTCCGCCAACGCCTCCAAAGCCAAACAGGCCACCTCGCGCGCCAAGCTGATCGACAAGATCCAGCTGGAAGAGGTCAAGCCTTCGAGCCGCGTGAACCCGTTCATCCGTTTTGAACAGGAGAAAAAACTGTTCCGTCTGGCGCTGGAAATCGAGCATCTGAGCAAGACTTACCATGACCAGGAAAACGGCGACAACCCGGTCATTAAAGATTTCAGCATGATGCTGGAGGTGGAAGAGAAGCTGGCGGTCATCGGCGGCAACGGTATCGGTAAAACCACCTTCCTTAAGTGTTTGGTGGGCGACACCGAGTTGACCTCCGGGGTGGTCAAGTGGTCGGAAAACGTCAAGATCGGTTATTACGCGCAGGATCATGCGGCCGATTTTGAAGAAGACCTGAGCCTGCTGGACTGGATGACGCAATGGAAAGCGCCGAGCGACGACGAGCAGGCGGTGCGTGCGGTATTGGGGCGTCTGCTGTTCTCGCAGAAAGAGATCGGCAAGTCGGTCAAGGTGCTCTCAGGGGGCGAGCAGGGGCGAATGCTGTTTGGCAAGCTGATGCTGCAAAAACCCAACGTGCTGATTATGGACGAACCGACCAACCACCTGGATATGGAATCGATCGAATCCTTGAACATGGCGTTGGAAGACTACCCCGGCACGGTGATTTTCGTGTCGCACGACCGTGAATTCGTCTCCTCTTTGGCGACGCGCGTGTTGGTGATGAGCGAAAACGGCATCGAAGACTGGCGCGGCGATTACGAGTCCTATCTGGCAACACTCGACAACTAAGTCAGCCAGGTTGGTTGCCAAACAGTTAAAGCCCGTTCCTCTTTTGGGGAACGGGTTTTTTATTGGGCTATTGGCCGTTATTTTGCAGTTATTTGTACCTGTTCAGTTTATTGAACAGGTTGTGTTATAGTTCTTGTAAATCAATGTCTTGTTACTTAGGAGGCTAGCCATGCAAGTCATTAGTTATACAGAAGCCAGAAACAGTCTGAAAGCGCTATTGGATTCGGTGGTAGAAAATGCCGATTACGCGCTGATTACGCGCAGAGATGCAGAAAACGCCGTGGTCATGTCACAGGACTATTTTGATAGCCTAATGGAAACCGTGCATTTACTAAAATCCCCCGCCAATGTCGCTCACTTAAAAGAGTCGATCGAGCAGTACCGCGCCGGCAAAGTACAGCAGAAAGGGCTGCTGGATGATTGAAATCCTTGCCTGGACCGAAAGAGCCAGGACAGATTACGAATACTGGCAGAGTCAGGATAAAAAAACGCTTAAGCGCATTAATAAACTGATTCGCGATGTCATGCCTTCCCCCTTTGAAGGGATTGGCAAACCCGAACCTTTAAAGGAAAACTTGGCCGGATTCTGGTCACGGCGCATTGATGAATCCAACCGCCTGGTTTATGCGGTTGATGCCAACCAGATCACGATTATCGCCTGCCGTTATCATTACCAATTTTAGCTTTTTTAAGCGTTTTTAAAACCGAACAGGCCGGGTAAGGAGTTACACCCGGCCTGTTGAGTTTTTATTGGCGGTTTTTTACGGTTTTTGATTGAGTGGCTGATTTAACTGCTCATAACGCTCAAACAGGTGTTTAATGCGTTCCAGCGGGGTTTTAAAGCCTTTGGG
>JACXUQ010000103.1 GCA_014763835.1 Thiotrichales bacterium | reverse complement strand
TGGCGGCTGCTCACGGCAACCAAGACAATCTGATCGCAAGGATACATCTTGCCGATGCGGTGGATAATCACACTCGATTCCAACGCCCAACGCTCGTGCGCTTCCAATCGGATTTTTTCCAACGCCTTTTCGGTCATGCCCGGATAGTGTTCCAACTCCAGCACCGATACCTCGTCGCCTTCATTGATATCGCGTACAGTGCCGACAAACGAAACCACCGCGCCAATATCCTTGTGTCCTTGACGCAATTTGGCGACTTCGGTGGTCAGGTCAAAATCTTCGCTCTGAATTTTAATATGCGGGAAACTTGTCATTCAGCTTTAACCGCCTGTAACCGGAGGAAAGAAGGCGATTTCGTCACCCGCCTTGATTGCGGTATCGCGGCTTGCGACATCGTGGTTCACGGCAATCTGCAGATTCTGGTTATCCAGCAACGCCTGGCGCCAACTGTCGCCGCGTGCCGCCAACTCGTTGATCAGGCAATTCACCGTCTGGTAAGTCGCAGGCAACTGTTCGTTTGCCGTACCCAACATTTCTCTAAAACTCGCGAAATATAAAATGTCCAACATACTTGCTTCCTTCTTATCAAACGGCTCTTAACCGCCCAACTGAACCATTTGTCTAAATTCAATGTTATGCACGTTTTCATTAAAGAAGTGACGTTCCGGTTTTTTGGCAATGGCCTGAACAATCATCTGCTGCAGTTCGACATCCGAAATCCCTTGACGCAAAGGGGTACGCAAATCCACCGCGTCTTCCTGTCCCAGACACAACGCCAGCACACCCCGTGCGGTCAGACGCACACGGTTGCAGCTTTCGCAGAAATGCTGTGAAACGGCGGAAATCACGCCGATGCGCGTTTGTGTACCTGCAATGGTGTAATTGCGTGACGGGCCGTCGTGTGTACGCCCGGTTGATGGAATTAAATCGGAACCGACATGCTTTTTGATCCGTGCCAGAATTTTGTCTGCGGCGTAATGTTGATCCATCATGCTGATACCGGCCGGGCCGATCGGCATGGTTTCGATAAAACGCACTTCCACGCCTTTTTCCAGTCCGTAATCAACCATCGCTTCGATTTCGTCGTCATTGGTGCCACGCATCACCACCATATTGAACTTGACCGGATTCAGACCCACCTCAAGCGCTTTATTCACGCCGGCAAGCACCTTGGCCAGATCACCACCACGGGTGATTTTATTGAAACGTTCGGCCTTTAACGAGTCGATGGAGATATTGACGCGGTTCAGGCCCGCCTCTTTCAAGGCCTGTGCTTCCCGCGCCAAATGATGTGCATTGGTCGACAGGGCGATCTCTTCAAGCCCCTCAAACGCACTGATTTGCTCAACAAATCCGGCCAGGTTTTTGCGCACCAGCGGCTCGCCACCGGTCAGACGAATTTTGGAAACCCCTAGATTCACAAACGCCTGAATTATGCGTGCCAACTCATCATACGACAGATATTCCGTATGCATGCCTTCAGGATGCACGCCCTGTTCCGGCATGCAATAACCGCAACGGTAATTGCACTTGTCGGTAACCGATACGCGGACATATTCGATTTTTCGGTTAAACGGATCTATCAGTTCTTTTTTCATCTTTAAAACTCTTTTCGGAGCAACGCTATAGTCACTCGGGAATAACGCATTCTACTCGAAAAGCACATTAGAATTCAATAATACTTTTATAGTATCCCATTGATATTTTTGATGTTATGGAAACAAAAAAGCCCGCAAATTGCGGGCTTTTTGTCTTTAGATCAAGTTTGTAATTCGGAGATTACATACCAGAGTGACCTACACCTGGCGGATCTTCATGCATACGTTGTGGAACGTTATACTGTGGAGTTCCGTCTGGCAGACGACGAGCTTGTTTGTAATGGTGGATATCACCTTTACCATCACCAACCTGCGCATCTGGGCAGTTAGTCATGCAACGCTCGTTATGGATAACTGGACGGTGGTCACAGAAGAAGTTACCTTGGTTCTTCATGAACTTGTTGGCTTTCATCAACATTTCAGAGTTGAAGAAATCGTCGTCCTGAATCTCAGTACCGTTCTCATCCAACTTAACATAGTTAGATTGTAGGATGTAACCAACTATACCCATGTAACCCTTGTCACCGATGAACGGAGCGTTAGGTGTCCAGAAAGGCATAGTACGACGGATGTAGTCGAACAGAGTCGTCGCATATGGCCAGTAGTTACCTACGGTTTTCATTGGAGCCGGATCGTCGAATGCAGACGTAATCAGGTTCTCGTCAACCGCCAATGGCAGGTAACCTTTGGCACCTTCACCGAATTCACCGTGACACATACCGCAGAACTGAACGTAAATTTTTGCACCTTCTTCAACTGTCATACCGACTGATGCATCTGGCAAACCTTTACCGTCACCGTCAACAACGATGTTCCACTTAGCCAATGCAGATTCAGCGATTGGCGTACCGAAACCACGGGCAACGAACTTGCTGTCGTTGTAGTAGTTAGCTTTTGCGCTGTCATGTACTTCTACGAAAGCCGCAGGAATCTTACATTGCGCGTTACCGTGGTTACCACCGTCGATGCTATCTTCAACTTCGAAAGAGTAAGGGTTAGCTGGATCCAACTTACCTTCCAGACCTTCACGGCCGTAAGTTGCATCTTTACCCAAAATCGCTTCGATAACTTTGGCATCTAGGTATTTACCATCTGCAGCGCGGATGATTTCTTCGTAGTTAGCGGCATACTTACCGTTAATTTTTTCACCAGATGCACCGTCAGAGCTACCGCTCATCGCGCTTGCAGAACCGGCAAATAGCGTTGCAACCGCAGCTGCAATCAATGTTTTATTAGTACTGAACATTTTCAATCATGCCTCCGTTTTTGCCGTCTTCCCATGCATGCACGCGCCATGTAACCATTGCTGTACGGTGGTAAACGTTGTTAGTACCTTCCAAAGTACGCATTTGCGGCATTGGCGGCTGAACGTAACCAGTTTCATCTGTAACACGGCTCATCAAGAACGCTTCTGAACCATCCCATTCCCACTCAACTTCAAAACGTGTCCAAGCCTTGTCTAGAACAGGAGAAGTGAAGTGTGCTTCTTTCCAGTTTTTACCGCCGTCGAAAGATACGTCAACGTGAGCAACTTTGCCACGGCCAGACCATGCTAGACCACGTACATAGTACTTACCAGGACCTTGCATTTTGAAGTCTGGTGATGGGTAAGTGATTACAGAGTTAGGCTCCATGTACCAAGAGAAACGCTGTGCAGTGCCGTCTGGCATCAACTCAGTGTACTTAGAGGTTTCTTCACGGTGCTGTGCAGGTACATCGTGAACCTGGATACGACGCAGGTATTTAACCCACATGTTCGCTTCACAACCTGGAACAACCAAACGGATTGGGTAACCTTGTTCACGGCGCAACGCTTCACCGTTCTGCGCGTAAGCTACGAAGCAGTCGTCCATTGCCAAGTCGATTGGAATAGAACGCGTCAAACCAGCGGCATCCGCACCTTCAGGGATAATCCACTTACCTTCTGGCTTGATACCCGCTTCTTTCAACAGGTCAGACAGACGTACACCAGTGTATTCCACACAAGACATCATACCGTGAGTCCACTGAACAGAGTTCAACTGAACACCTTTCCATTCCATCGCGCCGTTAGCAGGACACTCTACGAAGTGGATACGAGAAACTGATGGGAAACGCTTCAGGTCGTCCATAGTGAAAATCAATGGACGCTCAACCAAACCGTGAATAACCAAACGGTGCTCATCAGGATTGATTGTTGGTACACCACCGTGGAAACGCTCGAAGTGTAGACCGTTTGGCGTGATGATACCGTGCAGGCTTTGAAGTGGCGTCATAGTGATAGACGCCATTGAATCTGGAGTCAACCACTCAAGAGTACGACGCTGAACTTCTTTTTCAAAAGGAGAAGGCATACCGTATGGGTATTTACGAACACCGAAACCTAGTGTCTTACGAGCTGCACCGTCTTGCAGTACTTCTGTAAGTTCTTGTTTACCTGCATATGGCGCTACGGCTTTCTTAGGGTCATAACCAGCACCTTCGGCAGCAGAAGCAGCCTTAGTGAAAAGGACTCCCCCCGCTACAGCCGCGCTACCTTTTAGAAAGGCGCGACGACCTTGATTACGGCTTTCTTCTGTCTGAACCGCAACCTTTTCTACGATTTGATCTGTCATTTAATGCTCCTTGATTGATCTTGTTGCCAAGCAACAACACCCCAGATTCAAGAGTTTAATATTTATTATTAGCTAACATGGTGCACACAATACGGACACCAATACGTTAATGCTGACGGGTAATGATATGTTTTAAAACTAAATACTTCAAGCGAATGGCCAACAAAAATTAGAATTCACTTATATAATTTTTTTATGAGCCTTCAAGCAAACATTGGCCGCTAAAGAACTTTGTTGCGCTATAAAATCATGCTTTTCGATCAACGCCAACTTACCTGATTGCTTTCAAAGCGGCGCACGGCAACAGATCGGCCCGGCTTTCGGATTTTCGATATCTTCGGCCACCTGGCTTAAAAAACGCTGCAATTCGTCAACTGTCAAAACCGAAAGAATCTTGTTCATTATCTCGGGCTCTATCGCCACAGTAGTAAACTCGCCCGACTGAAGCTGAATTTGTACGCCACAGGCATCAGCCAACGCACCTTCCGCACCGTTTCCTTCAATCTGTGCGGCCTGCTCGCCGAAAAACAGTTCGCCATAGAACTCTTCAATCTGTTCGCTGCAAGCCTCGTCAAAATCGCCGTGCAGCTGCACGCAGTACGAAGTTTCTTCGGGATGAAGTTGCTCCGTCACCAAGGTCACCTCTGTCACCATCGGCTGACAAAACGCGGCAAAGCGTTGCGCCAACGCCTCGTCAAAAAACACGTATTCAAGCTGTTCCGCCACCTTATGCATCCTTTCCTTTTTAATGTATGAATAGTATCATTCAAGCCAAGTTTTGATTTCGCCGCATCCTGTCAATCCAACAACGATGCGCCAGGTAATAAAGGTTCTCTACCATGATTGATCGCCAATTTCCGATTACCCGCATGCGCCGTATGCGCAAAGACGACTTCTCGCGCCGCCTGATGCGCGAAAACGTACTCACCGCCAACAACCTGATTCTGCCGATGTTTGTCATTGAAGGCCATAACAAACGCGAACCGGTCAAATCTATGCCGGGCGTGGAGCGCTTGAGTATAGACCTTTTGGTCGCCGAAGCCCAAGAAGTTTATGCACTGGGGATTCCGATGATTGCGATCTTCCCGGTGACTCCGGACGAGGCTAAATCTTTGGATGCAGAAGAGGCCTATAATCCTGACGGACTGGCGCAAAGAGCGGTACGCGCCATCAAAGCGGCCTGCCCGAATCTGGGCGTGATGACCGATGTGGCCCTCGACCCTTTCACCACGCATGGCCAGGATGGCATTATCGATGAAGACGGCTATGTTTTGAACGACGACACCATCGATGTGTTGATGCAGCAGGCACTGTC
>JACXUQ010000102.1 GCA_014763835.1 Thiotrichales bacterium | reverse complement strand
TTGGGTATCTGTTATGGTATGCAAACCATGGCGGAGCAGCTCGGCGGCAAGGTGATTCATGCGGACGAACACGAATACGGTTATGCCCAGGTGCGTGCGCACGGTCACACCAAATTGTTCATTGATATCGAAGATCATGTCACGCCTGAAGGCTACGGCATGTTGGATGTGTGGATGTCGCACGGCGACCGCGTCGACGTGATGCCGGAAGGTTTCAAACTGATGGCGAGTACGCCAAGCTGCCCGATTGCGGGGATGGCGAATGAAGAGAAAAACTTCTATGCGATTCAGTTTCATCCTGAAGTGACGCATACCAAGCAGGGTAAACGTATTATTGAGCGTTTTGTGGTTGAGTTGTGCGGTTGTGAAAAGCTGTGGACTACGCAGAATATTATCGATGACAGCATTGCCCGTGTTCGCGAGCAAGTCGGTTCCGATCAGGTGATGTTGGGTCTGTCCGGTGGGGTGGACTCTTCCGTGGTGGCGGCGTTGTTGCATAAGGCGATTGGCGACCAGTTGACCTGTGTGTTCGTGGACCACGGTTTGCTGCGTTATCAGGAAGGCGATCAGGTCATGGCGATGTTTGCCCAGAATATGGGCATTCGCGTGATTCGTGCGGATGCCGAAGCCCGTTTTATGGGGGCGTTGGCCGGCGCGACCGATCCGGAAGCCAAGCGTAAAATTATCGGCCGCGAGTTTATCGAGGTGTTCGATGCAGAGTCTGCCAAACTCAAAGGCGTTAAATGGTTGGCGCAAGGCACGATCTATCCGGACGTTATTGAGTCGGCAGGGTCTAAAACCGGTAAGGCCAAGGTCATCAAGTCACACCATAACGTCGGCGGTTTGCCTGAAGATATGGAAATGTCGTTGATCGAGCCGTTGCGTGAACTGTTTAAGGATGAAGTGCGCAAAGTGGGTGTAGCGCTGGGTTTGCCTTATGATATGGTTTACCGTCATCCGTTCCCGGGTCCGGGTTTGGGTGTGCGTATCTTGGGTGAGGTTAAAAAAGAGTATGCCGACATCCTGCGTCTGGCGGATCACATCTTTATCGAAGAGTTGCGTGCGGCGGATTTGTATGACAAAACCTCGCAAGCGTTTGCGGTGTTTTTGCCGGTCAAATCGGTCGGTGTGGTTGGTGATGCGCGCCGTTACGATTATGTGATTGCGTTGCGCGCTGTGGAAACCATCGACTTTATGACGGCGCGTTGGGCGCACCTGCCTTACGAGTTCCTGGAAAAGGTTTCCAATCGCATTATCAACGAAATTCCACGTGTATCGCGTGTGGTGTACGATATTTCTAGCAAGCCGCCAGCGACGATTGAGTGGGAATAAAAACTCAACAGGTCGGGTATAGCCGGCCTGTTGAGTTTTAGTAACACTGCAAAAGGCTTTCAATTTGAAAGCCTTTTTTGTTTGACAGGTAAGGTTGTGGAATCAGAAGAGATAAAACCGCTTAGATGTCCGGAAGGATTGAATCAAGAGCAGCAGGATGCGTTCTGGATGGCGTATGCCTATCGTTTGGCGGAGCGTTCGGAAGCCGAGGGGGAGGTGCCGGTCGGTGCCGTAGTGGTGTTGCATAACGAGTTGATTGCCGAAGGGTGGAATCAGCCGATTCAGCGGCATGATCCGACCGCGCATGCCGAAATTCTTGCGTTGCGCCGTGCCGGTGAGATTATCGAGAACTACCGTCTGGTGGAGGCGACCTTGTATGTGACTCTGGAACCTTGTCCGATGTGCGCCGGCGCCATGGTACATGCACGAGTTAAACGCTTGGTGTATGGCGCGCCGGATTTGCGAACCGGCGCAGCACAGTCGGTGTTTAACCTGGTGGATTCGCCCTTGCTAAATCACCGCTTGGAGGTCACCGCAGGTGTGATGCAAGACGCATGCAGCCAAAAAATGAGCGCTTTTTTTAAAGCCAAGAGGGAGCAGAACAAAGCGTTGAGGGCGATGTTAAAGAAAAATTCATCTTCTTAAATCTTGATACACCATGTAAACAATGCGAATATAGTCCACGGAACCGCTGGAAGAGGCAAGGTCCGTCTTAGGCGTGCTGATAGATTGATTGTAGTCCGTACCTCTAAAAATAATAATAGCTTGGACGATTTTAGATTTTATTATGCAAAAAAGTGTCGATCCGGCAGAAGGGATCATGACCATCAAAATACTGCCGGGTGAGTTTTATGTCACCCATGAAAACGAGCGTATTGAAACGGTTCTAGGTTCTTGCATTTCCGCCTGTGTGCGCGATCCTATTGCCGGAGTCGGCGGCATGAATCACTTTATGTTGCCTGTGGATAAAGGCAATTCGCGTGTCGGCGAATTGTCCGATGCCAACCGTTACGGCAACTATGCAATGGAAAATCTTGTCAACGCGCTTTTATCAAGGGGCGCCAAACGCGAGCGTCTGGAGTTCAAACTGTTCGGCGGCGGCCGCATTATGAGTTCGATGACCAACATCGGTTGGTACAATATCGGGTTCGCTTTTGATTACGTCTACACCGAGGGCTTCAAAGTCGTTTCCCAGGATATTGGTGATGTCTATCCCCGCAAGGTGCTGTATTACCCGTTAACCGGTCGAGTCAGAGTGCGTCGTTTGAATCCGATGCATAATCAGTCGCTGGCTGATCAAGAAAATCGCTATATTAACAATATTGGATCTAAGCCTGTCGAAGGTGATGTAGAACTGTTCTGAGGTTATTTGCTATGGATATGATGGAAACGTTTCGCCAAACTTATCTGGAAGAGAGTTTCGAAGGTTTGGATGTCATGGAGCGCGGGCTGCTGGATTTGCCGCCCGGCACGCCGGACAACGAGAAGATTAACGAAATTTTCCGTGCGGCACACTCCATCAAAGGGGGAAGCGGGACCTTCGGTTTTATTGAAATCGCCGGTTTTACTCATGTATTGGAAACCTTGCTGGACGAGATGCGTGACGGCCGCCGCGACGTGACCCAACCGGCTATTCATGCCATGCTGGCCGCGGTTGACGTGTTGCGCGACATGCTCACCAAACTGCAAAACCACCAGCCGATTGATGAAGCGCGCGCCGCTCAGGTACAGGGCGAGTTGGAACGTATTCTGGGTATGGGCGATGAGGTTGAGGCCGCAGCGCCAACAGTCGCCGAGGCTGTTCTCCAAATTGGCGGCGGTACCTGGCAGATCAAGATCGTTCCCGAAAAGGAGTTGCTGCAAACCGGCAACGAGCCGCTACGCATTTTCAGAGAACTGGAAAGCTTGGGCGAGTTAACAGCCAAGGCTGACCTGTCAGCACTGCCGGCGGTTGACGCGTTTGAACCGGAAAATCTCTATATCAACTGGGATCTGACACTGAGCGGCGATGATGTCAAAGAAGATGACATCAAAGAGGTGTTTGAGTGGATTGACGGTGACGGTGCCGAGATTACGATTCAGGCCCCGGTTCAGTCTGAAGTAACCGTTCAGGTAGCTGAACCAGCGGTTATCGCCGCGCCAAAGGTCGAAGTTGCGCAGAGCGCCAAAGTGACTCCGATTGCCGAGGCGCGCAAGCCGGCCGCTCCAGCCGCCAAACAGATGGCCGAGGTTAAGGCTGACGCCAAGGCTGCGCCAAAACAGGAAGGATCCATTCGTGTTGATCTGAGCAAAATCGACCAGATGGTGAACCTCGTCGGTGAATTGGTTATCACCCAGTCGATGTTAAGTCAGTTTGGCGAGCAGGCCGAACAGGAACAGGGCAGTGGCAGTTCGGAGTGGATCGACAAACTTAAGGAAGGTTTGACGCATCTTGAAAGACATACGCGCGAGTTGCAGGAAAGCGTGATGAATATCCGTATGCTGCCGGTGAGTTTTGCCTTTAACCGTATGCCGCGTATCGTGCACGATGTCAGTCAGAAATTGGGCAAGCAGATCGAGCTGGTCATGGAGGGCGAGGGCACCGAGCTGGATAAGACTATGCTGGAACAGCTGACCGATCCGCTGGTGCATATTGTGCGTAACTCGATCGATCACGGTATCGAAAATCCGCAGGTGCGCGTTGCTGCCGGCAAGTCTGAAAAAGGCACGGTCAAGCTGGCGGCCTTCCATGAAGGCGGCAATATTCTGATTCAGATTACCGATGACGGTGCCGGCATCAATTACGCCAAGGTCGAGGCCAAAGCGATTGAAAAAGGTGTCATTGAGCCGGATCACAATTTGTCGCGTGAAGAGATTATCGATCTGATTTTCCACCCGGGTTTTTCGACGGCCGATGTGGTCAGCGATATTTCCGGCCGTGGCGTGGGCATGGATGTGGTGCGCCGTAATATCAAAGGCTTGGGCGGTTCGGTCGAGGTCAAAACCAAACAGGGTGAAGGCAGCGTTTTCACGATTCGTCTGCCATTGACGCTGGCGATTCTGGACGGGCAGCTCTGTAAAGTCGGTAGCGAGACCTACGTCTTCCCGCTGGTTTCGATTATCGAGTCGATTCAGGTGGATAAAGCACTGGTCAAAGGCATTGCCGGCCAGGCGGAACTCTACAAATTGCGCGATACCTATATTCCGGTGATCCGTCTGCATCAGAAGCTGGGCGTCAAAGATGCCTGCGAGGATTTGTCGGAAGGTTTGTTGGTGGTGGTCGAAGACGGCGGTAAGCGTGCCGGCATTTTTGTAGACGACCTGTTAGGACAGCAGCAGGTGGTGATCAAGAGCCTGGAAAGCAACTTTATGAAGATTGACGGCATAGCCGGCGCCACCATTTTGGGTGACGGCACGGTGTCGCTGATTTTGGATGTGAAAGAGGCGGTTTCCAGTCATAAAGGCGGCGCGCATCCACAAATGAATGTGGCTTAAGAAAAGTCCTTTGGGGCGCGCGTGAGCATAAAAAAATAGATTAATCGAGGAGTTTGGATGACAACGGAGTTTGCGGAAGGATTTGCGTTGGGGGCTGAAGAGGTTCAGCAGACCATTTTGGTTTTAAATTTATCGGTGGCTCAAATCGATCTTTCCATTACTGAAGGCGATCACTCCGTTAATACGCTCATCGACTCCTTTACCTTCATGTCGAAGCACATCGAGGAAATTCAGAACTCCAGCGCCAATATTCTGCAGGCCGTTAGCGATAATGCAGCGGTGCAGGAACACAATGCATTGCTGACCAGTCATACGTCCGAATTGGCGACCAAAATGCAGCAGGCGATTATTGCCTTCCAGTTTTACGACAAATTGAGCCAGCGTCTGAACCATGTGTCACATGGCCTGTCAGGTTTGGCGGAAATCGTTTCGCATGAGATGCGGGTGAAGAACCGCGAAGAGTGGGAGGCCTTTAAGCAAAGTGTGCGTAAAGGCACCACGATGCGGGAAGAAGAGGAGCTGTTTGAACTGATTTTCGATCAGCACATTCCGACCGAAGAGGCGATTGAAATCATGCGTCAACGTATGCTGGTGCGGATGCATGAGGAAGAGCAAGCGGCAGACGACGAGATTGAACTGTTTTAATACTGTGAGAGCTTTGCACGAGTGGGGCGCGAAATAAAAATGAGGAAAAAATTGGCTGGTTGAGGCGGAAAACGCAGCTAATAGCTCGCTATTAGCAAGT
>JACXUQ010000101.1 GCA_014763835.1 Thiotrichales bacterium | reverse complement strand
TGATCTGCGCGGCCTGACCTGGTGGGCCATACCTTGCCAAGCCGCCGTTGGCGGCTGCAAAACCCCTCCCTCCCCTGCCTCGCGGGGGGCGATCTCGGTCGGGGTTTTGCGAGAGGGTGCGGAGATTGCTGGGCCTATTCTCCGCGTCTGATGCGGAGAATAGGATTAACCTCTCGGCCGTTCTTTACTCCACGCGTTCAGAAGCAAGGATACGGTGCGGCTCGTACAGACGGCGGTTGTCTGAGTTGAACTCGGCCTTCATGTCGCAATCGAGACCATAGAGATCCACCAGTTCGAATGCGACCGGAGTGAACAGGTTTCCCTTTCTGACGATCTCGAATCCGACAAGCAGGTGGTATCCGTCTTCGGTTACTTTGTGGTCTTCGGCCGGGGACAGGTAAAACGAGCGTTGTGTCGTCGTGTGGTTGGCGGCGGCGTAGGTTTTGACTTCCAAGAAAATAGGGACGGTCAGGCCGGCGATTTTAACATCCGGGTATCCCGTTGTTTTCCCTTTGCCAGACTTTGTCTTGGGGGCTGCGGCATTCAGCCCCTGCGCCTTCAGCGCGCTGATGACGAAAGGCTCCATGTCGTTGCCAACTTCATTCGGGCGGGGGCGCTCAATAGGATTTGCTTGAACAGCATGGCAAGTCCCGCGCATCGCCGTCACGATCTTATCCAATGCGTTCCGGTTGTTGTGCGCGTCTAGATCGAAGCGCTCTACTGTCGCTCCGCACAGGGCTTGAATAACTACCTCAAAAGGGATGCCCTTCATCGGCTGAAGAAACTGGGCCAAGGCAGCCTCAAGGCGTTTTTCTCGATCTGTGCTCATGTGTTCCTCTGTAAAATTACGATGCGGTTGCTGTTGGTCCCGCTTGTGTTGTTGGAAACGCCCCAGCAGTTAGACGTCTTTGTGAAATCCTGTTGGTTAATCATTACCCCGAGGGTGGTGAGCGGTAAGCTGGATGCTGCCGCGATGACATGCTCTTCGAGCCGAACAGTTCCATTCCTGACCTCTCCGACTTCGAATGCAATATGCCCACCCGGACGGGTGATCCGTGCAAGCTCTTTCAGTGTCGATGTTGTGAATGCTTGCCAGCCCTCTAACGTTCGATGTTTGGCGATCTGTACTTTGGTCGGATCGACGCCTAAGAACCAGCAGCGCAGCCAGTTATCGGCCTCATAGTTCACAATGTCGAGGAAAGGCGGCGAGGTGACGGTCAGTGCAACTGCCTCATCAGGTATTGCGCTTGTCTCATGTGATTGCTCCGTCAGGAACAGGCTTTCTCGGGCCTTTGCTGGGCCATGAGACAGGAGATTGCGCGACTTCTTGGCGATGATCCCCGGCACATCCCGCAGAGGCGGGGTTTGATTGCGCTTTTCGTTGATCTTCCTCTGTCGTTCTACCGTTACCGCTTGATTGGGAGGAAGGGTGTAGACAGAGAAAAAGCCGCTAGAATGGCCGGTAAGTCGGTTGATAGCGACCATTCTGATCCAGCGATCTGTTTGGTCAAGGAGTCCGGCATGTTCCTTTTCCAGAAGCCAGCCACGTAGCCCTTCGATCTGAGCCAAGACGGATGGGTGGTAAAATGCCAACAGCTCTTCATGCTCGATGCTTGTGAACTGTTCCCAAGGAATATCGGCTAAACGATCCATGATCTGATCTAGGGTCGGCGGGTTAATCCGAGGCTCTGTAAACGCTCGGCTAAGTGGGTTCGTGTCATTGCCGTATGGAATGCGTCCGCGCAGAGCCGCTTCAACAGGGGTCGTGCCTCGCCCCATGAATGGATCGTAGACAACATCGCCAGGTTGGCTGAGGCGGTCGATGAAGAAGGCTGGGAGCTGAGGCTTGAAACACGCGCGGTAGCTAACCTCATGAATGCGGTGTGCCTGCCTTTGGCGCGCGGTCCAAAATTCATTGATGAAGTAGGTTTCGCCTTCTACCTGCTCGGTCTGTGTGGCTTCGCCGAAAGCTGAATAGTTGGCCAGTTCATCTAACAGAACATTTGGGGAGAGGGATGCCTTTTCTCGGAGCTTCAGTTGCTGGTTCATACTCTGATCTCTTTCATTTCTGTCCAAAAAGCTTCTTTAAGAAGCCCTTTGTCTGGGGGCGTTTGTCTTCGAGAAGGGCGGTTGCCTGCTGACGCCACTTGTCCCTGTCCTCGCGCAGATCGGCGATCGTTTCTTCCAGTTGCGCCCTCTCGCGTTCCCGCTCTTTTTCCAGCATTTCCAGTCTGATGCGTAGCGTTTCTGATGTTGCATCGCCCTGTTGCGGGCTGTTGCCGAATGTCTCTTTTGTCTGTTGCGCACTGCGTTGCGCAATGGCTGGAAAGATTCTGTGAAGCTCGGCAGGCTCTATCTCGTAGGCCCCGTTCTCATTCTTTGAGGCCGAAATCTTCCCGCTTTTTATGGCTCTCTGGATGGTGGTCCGGTTTTTTCCGGTCGCTTGGGCCGCGTCTGACAGGCTGTAGCTCATGGCGTTTCATCGCCATTGCGTGTCGTTGCGCTGCTGTATTGCGCAATGCGTTGCATTGTTGCGCCGTGTTTTTCCAGGCTTTCGGCTGATCGCATCCGGTATTCGCGCAGGAAGGCCACCCTGTCACCCTTGAAGAAGAGGGCGGGGTTGACCCAGAAATGGTTCGGCAACTTGGGCTTGAGGAAGCCCTTCTGGATCAGCTCTTTCAGTCCGTTGTGGAAGGTGCGGTCACTCATATCCAGTGCATGACCGTTCAGGCCGTCATCAAACCACACCAGACTGACCGAGTCCGAGTAGCCGCCTGTCATCTTGGACCGCTGGTACTCCGTCAGAACGGCCTGAAACACACGATAGCCGGTGCGCGAGAGGTCATATGCAGCCCTGACGCCTTCGGCGAAGACCTTCACGAAATGCTCTTCGTCCTTCTCCTCGATGACGTGGATGACGGACTGGCCGACCACTTCGCCCGTCTCCGGGTCCATCAGTTCCTTAGGGCTTGTCCTGGTGCGAACGGTCTTGTGCCGCGTTCTGATCTCGGAGCCTGCCATGAACGGATTCTCGTTCGGGGAATACTCCAGCTTCCGTAGGTTGATCGAGGTGTTCATGGGGCTGTCCGTTTATACCAAACCGTTACGTCTGCTTTGCGCCTCAGACGCAGGAAAGTGTCTGTTTTATTTCGCTCGCGCGAAGTCTGGATATCATACAAGCGAAGAAAATCAACAGTTTTTTTTCGGTCGATGTCGCGATTTCTTCGCTCGATGTCAGAATTTCTTCGCTCGCGATTCAACAAAACAAGGGTTTTTGTGCATTTCCCTTTCTCACTCTTATTTAGGACGGAAAAAAATCCACAGTCCGGGCGCGCTTGCGCGCCGGGGGGGAGCGCCTATCCAAAAGGCTGGCGACCCCCCGCCTACGGACGGGCTGTGGGGTTTTTTCTGGCCACATCAGCGAAGCCCTCAAAGGGCTGAGCTGATGTTGAAGGGGGGTCCGGGGGGAAACAAATCCAAAAGTCTGCGCCTGTGGATAATTTTGGATTTGCTGAGAATAGATCAGGGAGAGAACCCACCGGAAGACCCAGACGGTTTTGGCGGATCTGGTTGGTGGGGTGGTTTGGTCAGGTTGTCGGGGTGGCTCTTCCATTCCTCGTTCACAGCTTCTGCAAGGCGCTGGTATCCTGCCTCACCGAAGACGGTCCGCACCTTGTCCTTCATGACCTCAACGAAGGAATGCCATTGAGCCAGCCGGGATTCGCCGCTGAGCAGTTTGTTTCCCTGTTGCTTGTTCTCCTCGACTTGCCGGGCCGTGCGTTCCAGCTCCCGCCGCCGCTCGACCATGGCCCGTGTCTCGCGCTCCTTGACCCGTTCCAGCTGAGAGATAGCCGCCCGCACGTCCTGAGCCTCTGGGGAGGCCTGTAGGGCCGTCTGGATGCGTTCGCGGGCCTCGGCCAGCAATTTGGCCACCAAGGCTCTGTAGGGCCGCTCTGGGGGCTTCTGTGGGGCCGGATCGCCCTCCCGTTTCACCGTGGGCGGCTTCAGGACGAACTTTTGGGGCGAGATCTGTGCCTCGATCTCCTCTCGAATTGCTTCTGAGGCGCGTTCTGCGGCCTCCTGCGCCTCTCTGAGGGCTGTATCGCGGATTTGGATCACTTCCCCTTCTACGGCCTTCTTTTGGGCCTCTGCGGCGCTCAGGGCGTCCATAGCGGCGCTTGCACGGTCCCAATGGGTGTCAGCGATGCGTTCTGCGTCCGCAATGAAAGCTTCCTGTTCCTGCACAACCGCTTTCAGCCGGGTGCTTTCGGCTTGCAAACCGGCCACCTCAGCCGTCAGCGCCTCAACTTTCTGTCGCCCTTTTTCCGCCAGCAGGCCGTTCTCCTGGGCGATCCGGTCGCCAAGTTCCGCCTGCCGCTGGTTCTCGGCCAGAATTGCCGCCTGTTGTTCCCGGAGACGCTCAAGCCGTTCCTCTTCCTTGCGCCGGTCGAGTTGCAGGTTGCTCAGGGCGCGTTCTTCCGCGTCCCGTTCCTGCCGTGCCTTTTCGGCGCGGCTCTCGTAGAGGGCGGCGTTCTTCAGGGCCTTGTCGGCCTTGGTTTCGCTCAACGCTGCTTTCTCAAGGGCTGCGGCAGCGAGGCGTTCGTTCTTTTCGATCTTGGCTTTCAGCTCTGCCAGCCGCGCTTCCTTCTCCGCAATCTCGATGGGCAGCTCGTCGTGGAGCTGCGCCACAGAGCGGTTGACGACTTCGGCAGGACTGGCCCCGGCTTTGAGACGATCCAGCTTTGACCGCCCGCGCTCGATGCCGGGGGCGTGACGGCCCATCACTTCTGCCGTGATCGTCTGCAAGTCCCGTAGCGCCCCACGCTTGGCGGTCTCGCTGATCGGGTGTCCGGTCAGGTCATAGGCGGGAAGTTGGAAATGCGCATGGGGCGCGCTTTCGTCGCCATGTGCCACCAGTCCGGTCAGGGTGGTGTTCAGTCGCTTTGCGATAGCCTCTGCCGTCTCCTGATAGGCTGCGTCCTGCTGATCCGGAGTCAGCGTCTCGAAGATCTTCTGTGCCTCGTGGCCGAAGGTGATGATGCCGATCATGCCCACGGCGGCGCTCGACTTCATCGCGCGGGCGGTCAGGCGCAAGGCGCGGCGATCTTCACAGACCTTGCGGAGCTGCGTTCCTGTCTGTGGTGCGATCAGCACCCGGTTCAGATGGGCGCGGGTGGGATCGACATATTCCGGCTGTGGTCCGATGCGGAGATCATGCGCCCTCTGCCCGCCAATGGCACCTGCGCTCTTGCCCTTGATCCTGGTCTGGGCGGCGCGGGAATTACCGCTTTTCTCGGGCTTGAGAATGTCATCAGCCATGGCAATCTATCCTTGCAGAGAATCCTTATTCTCTAACCTACTAGAGATAAGCTTGCTTATCTCGTAGGTGAAGGGGTGTAGCACAGCTTCCCCCCTTTCAAAACCCCCCATGCCTTCCGCAGGACCAAAAGAGGCCGCGCCCCTTTGGAAACCCCGCTCTCCGATCCGGTGATCTGCGCGGCCTGACCTGGTGGGCCATACCTTGCCAAGCCGCCGTTGGCGGCTGCAAAACCCCTCCCTCCCCTGCCTCGCGGGGGGCGATCTCGGT
>JACXUQ010000007.1 GCA_014763835.1 Thiotrichales bacterium | reverse complement strand
GAAAATTGGCAAAGAACAGTGCTTACGGTCAAAAAGATGTCAAAAAACGCTCATTTAACAGAGTGAATCAAGATGGGCATTGGTCATGCAAAGCACTCATATAGTTAAAATGCCACAAAAGCCCGACGATTGCCGCCAACCGGGTGTAATGCACGCTTTGCACGCCACTAATTTTGTATCTCCGATGCCAAGCGGGTATACTTCACGGTTTATTTGTTCTAACACGTTTTAAAGAGAATGGAATTATGACGATCAAGCGAATTGGACACCGTTATACCGACGCTAAAACCGGCGTAACACTGGATGTGTGGTTTCCACGTTCTAATAAAGAAATTGCCCGCAACTGCCTGGCTTTGAAAGCCGGCATTATCAAAAGCGATTTCGTCACCGTGGAAATCGCGTCTGTTGACGATGCACCTCAATCGACTGAAGACGCCTATCTTCGCCTGCATCTGCTGTCTGAATGCGCCTACAAGCCGCATGAAATCAATCTGGACGGCATTTTCGGCCTGTTGGCCAATGTGGCGTGGACCAATGCCGGACCGGTTTTACCTGCAGAAGTTGAAACCCTGCGTGAAGTCATTGCCGGTGAGCAGATTCAGTTTACAGTGACGGCCATTGATAAATTCCCGCGTATGGTTGACTATGTGATTCCTGAAGGGGTGCGCATTGCCGATGCCGACCGCGTGCGTCTGGGTGCGCATTTGGCCCCGGGCACCACCATCATGCATGAAGGTTTTGTAAACTTTAATGCGGGCACGCTAGGTAACTCTATGGTTGAAGGGCGTATCAGCGCCGGCGTGGTTGTGGGTGAAAACAGTGATATCGGCGGCGGTGCGTCGATTATGGGAACACTTTCAGGCGGCGGCAAGCAGGTCATCTCCATGGGGCAGCGCAATCTGCTGGGCGCCAATGCCGGCCTGGGTATTTCTTTGGGTGATGATTGTATCGTCGAGTCGGGGCTGTATCTGACAGCGGGCACCAAGGTGCAGATGCCTGATGGCTCTGTGGTCTCTGCACGCGAGTTGTCCGGCCAGTCTAAATTGTTGTTCAGACGCCACAGTCAAACCGGTCAGGTGCAAGCGATTGTCACCGACGGTTCCGTATGGGGCGGTTTGAACAGCGTGCTGCACAGCAACGACTAAAACGTCTCATTCAGGCGTGAGTTCAACTTACCCTGAATCTTTTAGACCCGGCCGGTCTGGCCGGGTCTGTTATCTCTTCTGTCATCTTGTCTTTGAAACACGTTTTTATCTGTTTGGCTTATCTTAAAGGGAGTGTCTTATGGCTAAGGTACTTGGCTTGGATCACGTGAGTATTATCGTTAAGGATGCTGACGCCGCTGTCACGTTTTATCAGGCGCTGTTGGGCCTGGAGAAGCTGGAACGACCCGCACTGGGCTTTCCTGGGTATTGGCTGGATTTGCATAATGGGCAAAGCCTGCATATCATGCAATTGCCCAATCCCAATACTGACACGAAGCGCCCCGAACATGGCGGACGCGATTATCATTTTGCGTTACGGGTAGATTCGATAGAGATGTTTGCGCTGAAGTTGGAACAGTTGCAGATGCCTTTCACCCGCAGCCGCTCAGGTCGAAAAGCGTTATTTGCCAAAGATCCCGACAATAACGCCTTTGAACTGTTTGAATACCAATAAAAGCCTTCACAAAAAAACTTGCGAATTTGCGCTCCAAAAAACTCAACAGGCCGGGTCTGTTAAGCCTCTTTTTCAATCAATGAGAGCAGGGCTTCACTGAGTTTTTCTTGTTCCGTTTTGTCGGTAATGGCCTGATTATCGGTATTGCTGATAATAAACACATCTTCCGCTTTTTCACCTACCGTATTGATTTTCGCATCGTGCAGACGAATATTGAAACTCTTCAATGCATAGCCGATGCGCGAAAGCAGTCCCGGAGTGTCTTTGGTGATGATGACCAGTTCGGTCAACTTCTGGTTGATCTGGTTAAAGACGATTTCGGTCGGCGTGCTAAAGCATTTCATCCTGCGCGAATGCACCATCGGTTTGAGCTCTTTCGGCTCCATCTCCGGCAATGCCAGCTGGTACTTGATCTTGTCGATAATGGCATCCACAATGGCCTGGTCGCTGACATGGTGCAAATCGTTATCGAGGATGTATAAAATCACCAGCGTCATATTCAGCGCAGTTGAATAGATGCGCGCCTCCATAATATTGAGATGGAGTTTGTCCAACGCATGGGTGATGTGCGCAAACAGGAAATCGCGGTCCGGCATGTAGATCAGCAGCTCCGTCGCGCCGCGTTGCGCCTGGTTTTGCAGGTAAATATGCGTGGAGCTCAAATCTGCCTGATAGATGAGCTGGGTAATGCGCGCAATATCATTCGGATTCTGGCGGCTGAAAAACTCCGTCTTGTTCAGGCTATCCCATAGCGGCTGATAGTCGGCGGATTTGAGGTCGCGCTTAAGCAGAATATCTTTGGCGCGCTCCTGGGTTTGCAGCGCTTTCTTGGCACGGTTTTTAGGCGTGCTGGAACGTGCCTCAAGCATATTGGAGGTTTCGTTGTAGAGCTCGAGGAACAATGCGTTTTTCCACTCGTTCCAGACTTCATCCGAGGTCGCGCAGACATCCGCAACCGTTAACAGGTAGAGATAGTCCAGATGCTGATGATCCTTGACGAGTTCGGCAAAGGCCTGAATCACGACCGGATCGCTGAGATCCTTTTTCTGCGCAATCCCGGAAAAATCGAGATGGTGGCGCACCAACCAGCTTAGAAGGGCACAGTCCTGGGCGGGTAAATTATGTGCTCGGCCGAATGCCATCGCATCGTCCGCACCGAGGATTTCATGTTCGCCGCCGCGCCCTTTGGCAATATCGTGAAACAGTCCTGCCAGAAAAAGCACTTCGGGTTTGCAGATGTTTTTAGCAATCTGATGTGCAGTAGGGAATTCGTAAGCAAACTCCTCAACAAAGAAACGACGAAGATTGCGGATAACGAAAATAGTATGCTCATCAACCGTATAGGCATGAAATATATTAAACTGCATTAAGCCGGTAATCTGTTTGAATACCGGTAAATAAGCGGCCAAAATGCCGTAACTGTGCATGCGCCGCATGGCCGCGTTGACACCGTTGGGTTGGCGGAAAATTTCAATAAACAACGCCTTGTTGATCGAGTCTTTGCGGAAATCTTCGTCAATCAGGTGCAGGTTGTCACGGATAGAACGAATGGTATTGGAGCGGATGCCCTGAATTTCAGGGTGGTGCTGCAGTATCAGAAAAACTTCTAATAACGCGGTCGGAAACTGCTCAAACACCTGCGGGTGCTGAATATCGAGGTAATGATCAACCAGTTTGAAGCGGCTGTTAAGCTGTTCAATAACCGGGGTATTCGAACAAAAAATCTCTTCACGGAAATGTTGCAGCAGAATTTCATTGAGTTTCACAACATTCTGAACATTGCGGTAGTAGCTGTTCATAAACTGCTCGACTGCCATTTTTTCCGGCGTGTCTCGATAGCCAAAGCTTTCCGCCAAATGCTGCTGGTGATCGAATAACAGGCGATCCTCACGTCGGTGCTTCATGCGATGCAATGAGAAACGCACACGGTTCAGATACTTATAGGCCGCTTCCAGCTCTCTGTACTCTTCGATTGTCAAAAAGTGATTTTGCACCAACTGGTTAATCGAGGACGCTTTGAAATGGCGCTTGGCCACCCAGTAGATGGTCTGCAGATCACGCAGCCCGCCGGGGCTTTCTTTCACATTGGGTTCAAGCTGATAGGTGGTGTCATGGAAGCGGCGGTGGCGTGTGACCTGCTCCTCGAACTTGGCTTGAAAAAACGCCTGGCTAGGCCAGAAGTCGGGACGGTTCCATATTTTTTTAAGCGCTTGATAGAGTTCATAGTCGCCGGTGATCCAACGCGCCTCCAATAGATTAGTGGCGGTTGAAAGGTCTTCCAGGCCGGCAACGACGCATTCCTCAACCGTGCGGATAGCATGACCGACATCAAAACCCAAGTCCCATAAAAAGGTGATAAATTGCGAAAATACTTCCTGATTGGCTTGGTCAGGCGCGGTTAGAATCAGTAGGTCAATATCAGAGTAGGGATGCAGTTCGCCACGACCATAGCCGCCAACGGCCAACAGTGCAGCGGCATTGGGTTCGTGCATGAAATGCTGCCAGATACGTTTGAGTATCTGGTCGATGTAGGTAGCGCGTTCTTTGACCAGTTCGGCTACGGCGGCCCCTTCGTCAAATTGCTTGAACTGATATTCGATAAACTGCTTTAAGGCTTCGCGTCCCGCTTTGATGGCCTGTAATGGCTGGTCACGGTTTTCGAGGGCTTTAACAAAACTGGGAACGGAAGGCGAATCGGCTGTCATATCAGGTCATTGGCGATTGATTGAAAAATTTTAACGCGGTAGAAAAGGCATTTCACCCTGACGCAAGGTGAAAATTTCATATCCCGTTTCGGTCACAGCCAGCGTATGTTCCCACTGTGCCGATAATTTGCGGTCCTTGGTGATGACCGTCCAATTATCGCCAAGCAGTTTGACATCCGCTTTCCCCAGATTGATCATGGGCTCAACGGTAAACACCATGCCCGGTTTTAACACTATGTTCTTTAATTCCGGCGCGGCATAATGCAGCACCTGAGGTTCTTCGTGAAAATCCGCACCAATGCCGTGCCCGCAATACTCGCGTACGACCGAGAAACCGTTGGCTTCGGCATGTTTCTGAATGGCGCTGGCGACATCAAACAGGGTCGCTTCCGGTTTGACCTGTTCAATTCCGAGCCAGAGGCACTCGCGTGCCACATTGCACAGACGATGCGCAAACGGTTTCACCTCGCCCACTTCAAACATCATACTGGTATCGCCGTGGTAGCCCTCTTTGATGACGGTAACATCAATATTGACGATGTCGCCTTTTTTAAGTTTTTTGCTATCATCCGGAATGCCGTGGCATACCACGTGGTTGATTGAAATGCAGCTTGAAGCCGGGAAACCATGATAATTAAGTGTTGCGGGAACCGTACCTTGTACATTCACCATGTAATCGTGCATGATGCGATTGAGTTCGCCTGTAGAAACACCAGCTTGTACATGGGGGGCAATCATGTCGAGTACATTTGCCGCCAGTTCTCCGGCGATGCGCATTTTTTCGATTTCTTCCGCAGTTTTGATTTTGATGGCCATCTTGATTCTTTGTATTTACTTGTATTGTGATAGTGTACGAATTGTAAGGCTTGCATAAGCTGAATGACACAAAATCTTTCATTTGAAGAGATTAAGTTTGTGTCTAGCAGTCAAATATGATATAAATGCCGCGCCTCAGAAATGAGAGGCAATTTTAACAGAAAATCCGCACGTTTACCGACACATGAAACGGGGTGCCGAAATAGGATTTCGGTTCGTTTTATGGGTAAACGGAGGCTTAACCCAAAATGGAGTATATAAAATGGCAAAAGTCACCATGCGCCAAATGCTTGAAGCAGGCGTTCACTTCGGTCACCAAACACGTTACTGGAACCCTAAAATGGGTCAATACATCTTTGGTGCACGCAACAAGATTCATATCATCAACCTAGAGAAAACTGTACCAATGTTCAACGACGCTTTGAACATGCTAGGTGGTGTTGCTGCAAACAAAGGTAAAGTCCTTTTCGTTGGCACCAAACGCGCTGCACGTGACATCGTTGCAGAAGAAGCAAAACGTTGTGGTATGCCATACGTTAACTACCGCTGGTTGGGTGGTATGTTGACTAACTTCAAAACAATCAAACAATCTATCAAGCGTTTGAAAGAACTTGAAGCGATGGAACAGGATGGTACATTTGAGAAAATGACCAAAAAAGAAGCGCTAAACATGACTCGCCAAAAAGAGAAGTTGGAATTGTCTCTTGGTGGTATCAAAGATATGCGCGCTATGCCAGATGCTATTTTCATTATCGATACAGGTAATGAAGACATCGCTATCCAGGAAGCTCAAAACCTAGGTATCCCAGTTGTAGGTGTTGTTGATACCAATAACGATCCTCGCGGTGTTGATTACGTTATCCCTGGTAACGACGATGCAATCCGTGCAATCAAATTGTACTTGTCTGCAGTTGCCGACGCGATCAATGAAGGTAAAGCAACCATCACGACCGCTGTTGAAGGTGATGATTTCGTAGAAGCTGAAGAAAAAGCAGCTGAATAATAAAACAGGCCTGGTAAAACCGGGCCTTTTTCATTGCAACGAATTGAATTAATAGAAAAGGATTAAACATGTCTATTACTGCTGGTATGGTAAAAGAGCTGCGCGAAACAACTGGCGCAGGGATGATGGATTGTAAAAAAGCACTTGCGGAAACGAATGGCGACATGGAAGCGGCCATTGAATTCTTGCGTAAAAAAGGTATGGCTGGCGCAGACAAAAAAGCTGGTCGCGTAGCTGCAGAAGGCGTTATCGCTATTGCTGTTTCTGATGATAAGAAAAAAGCGGCTATCGCAGAAGTCAACTGCGAAACTGACTTTGTTGCTAAGGGTGACGAATTCAAAGATTTCGCTAATGAAGTCGCTCAAATCGCGCTGAAAACAGGTTCTACAGACATTGAAGCACTTTACGGCGAAACAATGGCTAACGGCAAAACAATCGATGAGCGTCGTCGTGAATTGATCGCCAAAATCGGTGAGAACATGGCGGTACGTCGCTTGGAGCTGGTTGAAACTAATGGTCAGATCGGTCAATACCAACACGGTGAAAAAATCGGTGTTGTGGTTGACATGACCGGTGGTGACGAGTCACTATCTCGTGATGTAGCAATGCACATCGCTGCATTGAAACCAACTGCGGTATCTGCTGACAATGTGGACCAAGAAGTGATCGAAAAAGAGCGTCGCTTCCAGATCGAACAAGCGCAAGAAAGCGGCAAGCCAATGGAAATCATCGAGAAGATGATCGAAGGCCGTATGCGTAAGTTCTTGCAGGAAATTACTTTGGTTGGTCAGTCATTCGTTAAGAATCCGGACGTTACCATCGAAAAATTGTTGAAAGACAACAATGCGAGCGTTGCTAAATTTATTCGCCTGGAAGTAGGTGAAGGTATTGAAATTGAAGAAACTAACTTCGCTGATGAAGTAGCGGCTGCAGCTAAAGCGGCTTTGGGCGGCTAATTAAACTTTCTGCCTGTATGAGCCACAGTCGCTTAGCCAAGGTTTGAGCGACTGTGGCTTTTTTGTATGCGCAATTTAAAAGACTGGAACAGCAGTCTGTAAAATTAAGATGGAGTGGCCTATGGCTCTGCGATACAAACGTATTCTATTAAAATTTAGCGGCGAAGCCCTTATGGGCGACAACGATTTCGGTCTTGACGCTGCAACACTAAAAAAAGTGGTGGCACAAGTCAGTGCACTGCGCGACCTTGGTGTTGAGGTCGGCATTGTTGTCGGTGGTGGCAATATCTTTCGCGGCGCACAAATTCAAGGCTCTGGCATTCAACGTACGACCGGCGATCATATGGGTATGATGGCAACCGTCATCAATGCCTTGGCTTTGCGCGATGTGATTGAAAGCGTCGGTATTCGCGCGCAAGTTTTGTCAGCGATGACCATTGAAGGAATTTCTTCCGGTTTCAATGCGAATCAGGTCAAAAAACAGTTGAGCGATGGTGAAGTACTGATTTTTGCAGCGGGAACAGGCAGTCCTTTCTTTACGACGGATACAGCCGCGGCCTTGCGCGGCATTGAAATTGATGCCGACATCGTGCTTAAGGCAACTAAGGTTGACGGCATTTATACCGCTGACCCTAAAAAAGACCCGGATGCGACCCGTTATTCAAGTTTGAGTTACGAAGAAGTAATTCAAAAAAATCTGCAAGTGATGGATCAAACCGCTTTCGTTCTGTGTCGTGACCATAATATGCCTATTCGTGTCTTTGATATGTTCAAAGACAATGCGGTAATTCGAATTGTTCAAGGCGAAGACGAAGGTACCTTGGTCAGTTAAGGAGAGAAGAGATGATTAAAGAAATTCGTGAAGATGCTAAACAGAGAATGCAAAAATCGTTCGAAAATCTCGAGGCGAACTTTGCAAAAATCCGAACAGGCCGGGCTCACCCGAGTATTTTGGATGCGATTACCGTTAGCTATTACGGTTCTGAAGTGCCGGTTAGCCAGGTGGCCAATATTAATATTGAAGATGCACGCACGCTAACTGTACAGCCTTGGGAGCAGAACATGGTTTCTGTGGTTGAAAAGGCGATTATGATGTCTGACCTGGGGATCAATCCGGTTACAACTGGCAATATGATGCGTATTCCAATGCCTCCTCTAACCGAGGAGCGCCGTCGAGATTTTACCCGAGTTGCGCGTAACGAAGCTGAACAGGCACGTGTCGCTATCCGCAATATCCGCCGCGATGCCAATAGTGATATTAAGGCGCTGTTGAAGGATAAGGAGATCACCGAAGACGAAGCGCGCCAAGGTGAGGACCAGATTCAAAAACAGACCGATGAATTTATCGCAAAAGTCGATAAAATCCTGGCGGAAAAAGAGAGTAGCTTATTGGAAATTTAAGTCGATATTTACGCCGTTTTACGGCATAATTTAATCGTTTTTCTTATAGAACGGCCTGTAAGACAGTAGAGCTTTCTATTGTTTTTGGCCGTTTTTTCTATCTGCATTTTGGGGTTTGGTTTGCAAAAACAACAATATCAACAGCTTAAGGCGCTCAAACACATCGCCATTATTATGGATGGCAATGGCCGCTGGGCAAAAAAGCGTCTTTTACCGCGTTTTATTGGGCACCAAAAAGGGCTTAATGCCGTCAAGCGCGTCGTATCCCATTGCGCATCCATTGGAGTGGAGTCCCTGACTTTATTCGCCTTTAGCACCGAAAACTGGCGCAGACCCGAAGAAGAAGTAAGCAAGCTCATGAGCTTGTTTTTAAAGGCGCTGCAGCGTGAGGTCAGTAAACTGGACGAAAACAATGTGCGTTTGCAGATTATTGGCGACCGCTCCGCATTCAGTGAGGAGATCCAATCCAATATTGCACTGGCCGAAAGCAAGACATCTAACAATACCGGCTTGGTTTTGAATATCGCCGCCAACTACGGCGGACGCTGGGATATTGTAGAAGCGGTCAAGAAATGGCAAAAAGCACACCCAGAAAAAACCGTAGATGAGCTGGATGAATACGCCCTAAATGACTACCTTTGCCTGGCCGGCCTGGCTGAACCTGACTTGCTGATTCGCACCGGCGGCGAACAACGTATCAGTAATTTCTTGATCTGGCAAATGGCTTACACAGAATTCTATTTCAGTGACGTCTTGTGGCCTGATTTTGACGAAGCCGCATTAGACCAAGCGGTTCAATCATTTTCTATGCGCCAGAGACGATTTGGGAAAACCGGGGAACAGATTACCGCATGTTGAAGCAACGTATTTTGACCGCTAGCTTGCTGGCATTGTTGGCTATTGCCGCCTTGTTTGTCGCACCGGACTGGTTATGGTCTGGACTGATCCTTTCCGTTGCCACAATCGGTGCATGGGAATGGGCTGGATTTGCCCGTATTTCAAATACTTGGCAGCGTGTGTTGTATGCCATTCTTCCCGCAGCGGTCACAGTGTTTGCTCTGCAAGGATTGACACTGCAAGTCTCTCTTGGATTAGTCGTGGTGGAAATGCTGCTACTGATGTTGGTTGTTGCTCGTTACCAAAAAAATTCCGGCAAACAGGGACTTGATTCCCCCATTTTCATTATGATGGCTGGCATTTTGGGCCTGGCGTTATTTGCGTTTGCAATGATTCAGTTTCGCGCTGTTGCCGGCCCGTCGGCCTTGTTCTTAAGTTTATTCACCATATGGGCGATGGATACGGGTGCTTATTTTACAGGGCGCCGTTTTGGCAAGCACAAATTGGCCGTTCATGTCAGTCCCGGAAAGACCTGGGAAGGGGTTTGGGGTGGCGCAGTTTTGGCTGGCCTGGTTGCACTGATAGGCACCTTTTTGATTTCTGAGTCCGCACCGATTCCATTGTTGCCATTTGTACTGTTAAGTGCCTTTATCGCCATGTTTTCCGTTTTTGGTGATCTGTTCGAAAGCGTACTCAAGCGTCAGGTTGATCTAAAGGATAGCGGGCAACTGCTTCCCGGGCATGGCGGCATACTTGATCGTATCGATAGTCTGTTAATCGCCATGCCGATGTTTTATTTGCTGTGGTCGATTGGAGCCCTATTACGATGACAGTTTTGTGGTCATTGCTAGGTTTTGTGGTTGTAATAGGTATCTTGGTCACCATTCACGAGTGGGGGCACTTTCAGGTAGCGCGTTTTTTCAATATTAAGGTGGTGCGCTTTTCTATCGGATTCGGGCCTGCGCTGTGGAAAAAACAGGGCGTGGAAACCGAGTACCGTATTGCACTGATTCCCCTGGGTGGCTACGTTAAATTTGTAGATGAAGCGGAAGGGCCTGTCGAGCAGGCGGATTTGGCAAGAGCGTTTAACCGTCAAAGCGTATATAAGCGCTTTGCCGTAGTCGCAGCCGGCCCGCTGATTAATCTCGTGTTTGCGTGGTTGGTCTTCACGGCAGTTTATATAATCGGTGTATCGGGGCTTAAACCAATCTTTAACCAACCGATTGCCAATACTGCCTTGTCTGAAGCACTTCCCGATAATCGACAGTCCTGGTTGGTGCTCCAGGCTAACCAGCAGCTGGTACATACCTGGCATGAGTTAAATCAGGCAATTCTTGCGGCTTTGGTGGATGACGCGGTTAACTTGCGCTTGCAGCTTGAGAACTTGCAAACCGCCGAGTTGGCACAGGTTGACCTGCCGCTATCCTCCTTGGATATGAACAATAACAAGCAGAATTGGCTCAGCATTCTTGGATTTCAACCTGTTGAAATTGATGTGGCACCGGTCATCGGCCATATTGCCGCAGAGGGACCCGCGGCGCAAGCGGATCTTCAAAGTGGTGATTTGATCCGATCAATAGACGGCGTATCCATTGCAACGTGGCAGGATGTGGTTAACACCGTACGCAGTCGAGCCGATGAAAGTGTCGAGATCGTGGTTGCTCGCCAAGGCCAAACTCGTACGACGTGGGTTAATCTTGCCAAGCAAAAAAACGGCAATGAGTACGTCGGCTACTTAGGTGTAGGGGTCAAAGTAGATGAGGATGCGATGGCACCTTTTATTGCAGAGGTACGTTACGCATTGCTGCCTGCTATGAGATTAGGTTTTGACAAGTGTGTCGAGCTAACCAATATGACGGTGCAAATGCTCAAGAAGATGATAATGGGGGATGTAGGGCTTGAGCATTTATCGGGTCCGGTCAGCATCGCACAATTCTCCGGCCAGGCTTTGCAGACAGGTTTAATCTCTTTTTTAGGCTTGCTTGGGCTTTTGAGTCTAAGTTTAGGTATACTCAATCTTTTGCCGATACCGGTATTAGACGGGGGGCATTTACTTTATTATGTCATCGAAATGGTTAAAGGTTCTCCACTGGATGAGCGGGCAATGGCAATTGGTCAGCAGATTGGGTTGGTTTTGATACTCGGTTTGACAATTCTTGCTCTCACAAATGATATTTTGCGTATAACAAATGGTTAATATGAAACAGAAACGCTCTAAACATAATGTCGCCTACGGTCTGTTCTTGGGATTAATGGCAAATGCAACGGTCAGTTACGGTTTTACAGTCGATAAGATCGAAGTAGAAGGCTCTCAGCGCATTGGTTTTGAAACCATCAACACCTATTTACCAATTTCAATCGGTCAAGAGGTTGATCAGTCTCTGATTCAGGAAAGCATCCAGAAACTATACAAAACCGGCTTTTTTAAAGATGTTTCGCTCTATTTGCGCGATACAGGAACCCTTGTCGTCAAAGTGGTTGAGCGCCCGTCGATTACCGACATCAAGATTGAGGGCAACTCGCTGATTTCCACTGACGATTTTATGCAGGCCTTGAATTCATTGGGGATCAAGCAGGGTCGAATTTTTAACCAAACAGAATTGGATCGCGTCATCCTCGATCTTAAGCGTCGTTACCAGAACCAAGGGTATTATGCCGCCGAGGTTAAATTTATCAGCGAAGAACTGCCTCGTAACCGCGTGAGTCTTAAAATCGAAGTGGAAGAGGGCGAGGCGGCAACGATTGGCGGTATTCATCTAGTGGGCAACAGCACCTATTCCGACAAGCGCCTCAAAGGGCTGCTTTCGCTTTCTGACAGCACTTTGTTGGGTGGTGGTGACAAATACTCCAAACCAAAGCTGCAGGCTGATATTGAAACCCTAAAATCCTATTACATGGATAGAGGTTTTGCTGAGTTTGAAATTCGCTCTTCACAAGTGAGTTTGTCCGTTGATAAAACCAAGGTGTTCATTACCATTAATATGAGTGAAGGGCCTCAATACTCGATTGCCAGCATCGATTATACGGGCGATACACGCCTTTCATCGGAAGAGTTGAGCAGTCTTGAATCGATTAAGCCAAATGATCTTTTCTCTCGCAGTGAAGTAATTAATACAATGAACGCCATTCGCGATCGTTTAAGCGAAGAGAGCTATGCTTATGCAGAGGTCAAACCTGATACCGTGCTTAATAAGGAGGCTCGAACTGTTGCCTTAAAATTTGACGTAGATCCCAAAGACCGCGTGTATGTCAGACGCATAGAAATCGAAGGTAATACCAGAACGCGAGACTATGTTATTCGCCGCGAAATGCGTCAACTTGAAAGCGCTCCTTACTCTTTAAAACAGGTTAGACGTTCTACCACGCGACTGAACCGTCTGGGTTATTTCACGAAGGCCGATATCGAAACAAAGCGGGTTGCACCAGACCAGGTGGACCTGATAGTCAAGGTTGAGGAACAATCAACCGGCTCATTTACTGCGGGTATCGGCTATTCGCAGATTGATGGTGTGAGCTTTAATGTGGGTGTTTCCGAGCGGAACTTTATCGGCAGCGGCAATCAGCTTGATTTCAAAGTGAACACCTCTAGTGCGCGTAAATCAGCAGATATCGGGATGACCAATCCTTATTTCACTGCAGACGGGGTCAGTCTTGGCGCGGGGTTCTATCTGAGTGAAATCGACGCTAATGAATTAGGGATTTCGGACTATACAACCAATAACTATGGTTTACGTATGTCCCTCGGCTATCCATTAAGCGAATATAGCCGTATCAGTTATGGTGTTAAATTAAATCATCAAACTTTGGTCTGCGCGGATAGCTTTACGGTGTGTAATGGTTACATCGCAGATAACGGTGATACGGAAACAGCCGCAATTTTAAGTGCAGGCTGGAGTTACGATACCAAAAACGCTTTTTATTTTCCAAGTAGTGGACAGGCTTTCAGCCTCTCGGCAGAGGTAAATGCGCCATTGTCCTCGGATACAGCTTTTTACAAGCTATTTATGGATGAAAAGTGGTATTATCCTTTGACGGATAATTTTACGATGAAGCTGAAGTTAGGCTTGGCCTATGGTGATGGATTGGGTGGTACTCAAAACCTGCCATTCTATGAAAACTTCTATGCGGGTGGAATCGGATCGGTACGCGGTTATGAGCCAAATACACTTGGCCCTGCTTATGACTATACCACGCAAGGCAGCGACCGACCTATTGGTGGCAATACACGTTTGGTTACAAATGCAGAGCTTGTCTTCCCTATGCCGTTTGTCGAAGACTCGAGTAATATGCGTGTCAGCCTATTCTTTGATGCGGGGAATGTCTTTAATGATTTTTCATCCATCGAAGCAGCAGAACTCAGAACCTCCACAGGGATTGGATTCTCGTGGATAACGCCGGTAGGTCCACTCTCGTTTAGTTATGCGCTACCCTTAAGTTATACCAAAGACGATAAACTGCAGGCATTTCAGTTCAACTTGGGTGTGCCGCTGTAATTGCAATTTTATAGAGCCTTAAATTTTTTAAAAAGTCAGGAAGAATAAATGCTTAATATTCGTAAATGGGTCTTAGCTGTTTTTTTTGCCAGTATGTCAATGCAAGCCATGGCGGATGCGCCTGTTAAACTTGGCGTTGTCAACGTGGCCTTGTTGCTTGAGCAAGCACCGCAGGCCAAAGATGCTACGGCTAACCTGGAAAAAGAGTTTGCGCCCCAGCAAGCAGAACTCAAAGCATTGGCAACCAAGTTAGAAAAAAAACAGAGCGATTATCAAAAAGATAAGGTCGTGATGAGCGAAAGTCAGCAAATGACGAAAGAGCGTGAAATCTCGATGATGACACGTGAAATTCAACGTCGTCGCAATGATATTCAGGAATTATTGAACCTTCGCCGCAATGAAGAGCTGGCTAAATTGCAAACGCTGGTAAACGATGCCATTAAAGCGATCGGCAAGGAAAAGGAATTCGATCTGATTCTTTACGAGGGTATTGCTTATACCAATAACCGTTTGGACGTCACGCAGGATGTACTGAAGCATCTGCAAGAAGTCAGTCAAAAACAACGAGCCAATTTTAATAAGTAGACAGCGTCTGCTTTAAATAACATTCAAGATCTGCGATGCGTTTAAAAGATATAGTTAATCATCTAACAGAGAGTGGGATTGTCGCCGTATTGGAAGGTGATCCAGATATCGAGATCAATCAAATTGCAGGTTTAGATCGGGCCCAGACCGGGCAGATCAGCTTTTTGTCCGACAAAAAACGTCTCCCTCAATTGAAGGGCAGTGCTGCTTCCGCAATCATATTAAAAGCTGAAAGCCGTGAACACTGCCCTTGCGCAGCGTTGGTCGTTGACAATCCATATTATGCTTACGCGGTTGTTGCTCAGTTATTGAATCCGACACCGCAACCATCTCCCGGCATTCACCATACAGCGGTCATCGCTTTAAGCGCACAGATAGGCAATAATGTCACGATTATGGCGCACGCCACTATTGGCGAGAATGTTGTTATCGGCGACAATTCAGTCATTATGGCGGGCTGTGTACTGGAAGATAAAGTCGTCATAGGTGCCGACTGCAAGATAGGACACAATGTCGTCGTGATGCATCATTGTGAAATAGGTAACAACTCTACTATTGAAGCGGGTACGGTGATTGGTGGAGATGGCTTTGGTTGGGCTAACCATCGTGGCACGTGGATCAAGGTGCCCCAAATTGGTAAGGTCATCATAGGGGAAGGGGTTTCAATCGGTAATAATTGTACGATTGACCGCGGTGCAATAGAAAACACCGTTATTGCAGATGGCTGTATAATCGATAACTTGGTTCATATTGCACATAATGTGCAACTCGGTAATGGTTGCGCTATAGCAGGTCAGGTTGGATTTGCAGGCAGTACAACCTTAGGTAAGCATTGTACCGTTGCTGGCCAAGCTGGATTTGCCGGACACATTTATGTCGCAGACAATACGCATATTTTAGCCAAGGGTGGCGTTACCCATAACCTCAAGGAACCCGGGGTTTATGGAGGATTCCCGGCGATACCGGTTTCGGAATGGCAGAAAAACAATGTCCGTTCACGCCAGTTGGACAAAATGGCTCGACAGTTGAAGGCTCTTGAACAAGAGATTGAGCTGATTAAGCAACGACAATCAACTGAAACGAACTCAAATCTCTAATCTTGCATTGATAATTTGGATAAAGAAGACATGATGGAAGTCAAAGACATTTTTGAATATTTACCGCACCGCTACCCATTTCTACTCGTGGATCGCGTCACGGATTATGTAGAAGGTGAATCGCTTAAAGCTTATAAAAACGTCACTTTTAACGAACCGCAATTTACCGGACACTTCCCTAATAACCCGATTATGCCGGGCGTTATGATTATCGAGGCAATGGCGCAATGTACGGGAATTCTTGCTTTCCGCAGCCAGGGCGTGAAGCCGGACGGTACTTCCATGTATTATCTTGCCGCAGTAGACAATTGCCGTTTTAGACAACCGGCTGTACCGGGTGACCGCCTGGACTTTGAAGTTAAAGCGCTGGGTAATAAACGCGGTATTTGGAAATTTGAATGTGTGACAAAAGTAGATGGCAAAATCATTGCCTCTGCTGATTTATTGTGTGCTGAAAGAAAGGTATAAAAATTGATCCACGCTACCGCTCTTATTGACCCTAAGGCACGGATTGCCGAAGGCGTCAAGATTGGTCCTTATTGTGTGATTGAAGGAGAGGTATCTATCGATGAAGGTACTATCCTAGAGGCACATGTTGTCATTTGCGGACCAACCCAAATCGGTAAGAACAACCATTTCTATTCTTTTGGCAGCATTGGCGGTGCGCCACAGGACAAAAAGTATGCTGGTGAAGCGACTACACTGGTGATCGGCAACAACAACACCTTTCGTGAAAACGTTACCATCAATCGTGGCACCGTACAGGATCGTGGCGAAACCTGTATTGGTAACAATAACTGGGTGATGGCGGGCGTGCATATTGCCCATGACTGCGTGATCGGCAATCAGTGCATTTTTGCCAATGCGGTTGCACTGGCCGGCCATGTCACCGTATCGGACTGGGCAATCCTGGGCGGTTACACGTTGGTTCATCAATTCTGCAAAATCGGTGCGCATAGTTTTTGCGGAATGGGAAGCGTCGTCAATCAGGATATTCCCAATTTTGTGGTGGTGTCAGGTAATTTGGCACAACCACGCGGCATCAATCTTGAAGGCTTAAAACGTCGTGGATTCACTGCCGAACAGATGAGTCTGGTCAAAAAAGCCTACCGTACGCTGTATCGTAGCGGCTTCAAGCTGCAAGATGCCATTGAGCAGCTTGAAACCCTGAATGATAGCAGCAACACGTTAGCCGATTTAATTACTTTCCTTAAGCATTCCGAGCGTGGCATTGTTCGCTAGTTCCGTCGTGTCTCAAAAAGAGCATCTGCCTGCGCCTGTTATTGCCATGGTGGCAGGAGAGGCTTCGGGAGACACTCTGGGTGCTGATTTGATTGCCGCTCTGAAGCGACGTTATCCTCAGGCGCGTTTTGTCGGCATCGGTGGTCCTAAAATGATCGCACAGGGGTTTGAAAGCTGGGCGCCAATGGAAAAGCTCTCCGTTATGGGATTTTTCGAGGTGCTCAAACACCTGCCAGAGCTGTTACAGCTGCGTAAGCAAGCAATAAAACATTTGCTAGAGTTGAGCCCGGATGTCTTTATCGGGATTGATGCCCCCGACTTTAATTTCAGAATTGAATCCCGCTTAAAAGAGCATGGTATTACGGCAATTCATTACGTCGGCCCATCTATTTGGGCGTGGCGTGAGAAACGTTTGTTGAAGATAAAACGCAGCGTGGATGGTGTTTTAGTGCTATTTCCGTTTGAACCGCCTTATTACCACCGCTATGGCATTCCGGTTAAATTTGTCGGCCATCCATTGGCACACCGATTTACTATGCATCCGGATCAAAAGGCAGCCCGTCAGCAGCTTGGGTTACCGAATGATGCCAATATCACCGCCATCCTTCCGGGCTCGCGCATGAGCGAGATTGAACGCATGGCAGACGTTTATATTCAGGCTGCGTCATTGATTCAACAAAAACATCCTGACATGCATTTCATCGTTCCCTGCATTCACCAGAAAGCCCGTCAGCGCATAGAACAGGCGGTTGGTACATTCGGGCAAGCACTCAAGATTCACCTCTATGACCAACAGTCACAGACCGTTCTGGAGGCCTGCGACCAGGCGATTGTAACGTCGGGTACAGCTACTCTGGAATGCGCCTTGTTAAAACGTCCCATGGTCTTGGCAATTAAAATCCATCCGCTCTCCTATTGGATTATGAAACGCTTGGCTACGACCCCGTGGATTGGTTTACCCAATATTTTAGCGGGTGAAAGTCTGGTTATTGAGTTCATCCAACAGGATGCTACTCCCGACAAGATTGCAGGTGAGATCAATCAGCTGATTGATAATCCGCAGCGCCGCCAGCGTCAAATAAGTGCCTTTGAAAAACAGCATATCGCGCTGAAACAGAACGCCTCCGAACTTGCCAGTGACGCCATTATTGAATGGGCTGGATTGCCATCGCCAGGACGCTCATAACTCCATGCATGCCAGTCAACAAACCAGTCTGTTTTTTGCTGATACAGAGGATGAGAATTCCACATTGCCGTCGGGC
>JACXUQ010000100.1 GCA_014763835.1 Thiotrichales bacterium | reverse complement strand
AAAGCCGAGAACGCCACATGGGCGTTACTGGGCAAGGCGATTGAAAAAGCGGAGCAAGCCGACCACGATTTAGCGGAACTGACCGCCAAAGAATTTGAACAGGTGCAGAAAGACCTGCATGCCGACCTGATGCAGACGGCTGAATACCTGAACGAAGTAGAAAAAGGCGTTGAAGAATTTGCCAGCATGGACTTTCCGATTCTGGAACAGATTCTGTTGGACAAGGCCTTAAGCCTGGCCGACCCGACCGAAATCACCGTATTGAGATTGCGCCTGACCGCCGCGATGGAGCCGGATCACCCAATTTTCAAACAAGAACATTGATGCAAACACCCGGCCTGTTCACTTTCAGCAGGCCGGGTTTGAAGAATTCTCGCCCTACATCAAGCGTTTTTAGTCTTACCGAAGCGCCCCGTCAGAAAATAACGCTTACCCAGCACAAAACCGAAAATAGCGAACAGCATCATCTCAATCGGCAGCTGTTTCCACTGCGCAAAGAAAGTCAGGCCGTCATACGGCTGCACTTTGTCGCGCAACACCCCTTCTTCATAAGCAGGAATCTGCGCCTTGATCTGTCCGTCCACCCCGACAACTACCGTATGCCCGGTATTGGTGCTGCGTGCAATCTCACGCCCCAACTCCAAGGCGCGCATGCGTACCTCCTGCAACTGCTGCGCCGGTTCCAAGGTGTGCGCAAACCAGGCGTCGTTACTGACCGTTATCAGATACTTGGCCTCCGGCAGATAACGCGCCAGCTCTTCACCAAACGCCATCTCGTAGCAGACGCTCAAACCGGCCAACTGCCCGCCCAACTTCAGCGGCGGCTGATTTTCCGGGCCGTGAGTAAAACTGTCGTAGGGAATATCGAAAAACTGATTCAGAAACTTGAAGAAGCCGACAAACGGAAAATACTCGCTGAACGGCACCAGATGGGTTTTGTAGTAGCGCTCCTGCGGCTTGCCAAGATTCACCAGCGCGTTGTAATAGGTTTTATCCTTGCCGGCGATCACACCGACGAGAATATCCTTATTCATCAATTTGGCGTCTTTGATAAAGCTGTAGAGCGCGCCCTTTTCCACCACATCGAAATAGGTGGCAATCGCGGTTTCCGGCCAAACGATGACATCGGCATCGATATGCTGCTTGGTCATCTCCACATAGCGCTTCAGCGACGGATAGAACTCATCGCGGCGCCACTTTTTTTCCTGCGGGATATTACCCTGCACCAAAGCGATATCGATTGGCTTGCCACTCGGTTCCACCCATTGCACTTTTTGCAAAAGACCGCCGGTCGCCCACAACACACCCAGCATGAGACCCGGTACAAACCAGGCGCGCTGCTGTGCAAACCACAACAGCAAACCGGCGCTGATAGCGACGGCCCAACTCACACCCAACACTCCCAATAACGGCGCATAACCCGCGAGCCAGCTGTCGATATGCGACAAACCAATCTGCAAAAAAGGAAAGCCGCCAAAAAGATTGCCGCGCAGATATTCCGCCGCCACCCAGACGGCGGGGAACAGCACAAACAACATCAATCCCGGACGCTTGTCATCCTTGAAATACAGCACCAGCCAACCCGCCAGACCGATATAAAAAGAGAGAAATAGCACAAACAGAAAAGTCGCCACTATCGAAAGCACGATATTGACGTTGGAATAGAAATACATGCTGGAGAAGAGCCAGCTGACGCCGGCCCCAAACAGACCAAGACCGAACCACAGGCCGATCTTGAAACCTTCATACACGCTCTGCGCCTTCTGTTGCCACAACCAGAAAAGCCCGGCCAGGCCGAGCAACATGACAAAAGCAAACTCAAAAGGCGCGAAAGCCAGAACAGATGCCGCACCGAGCAGCAATGCAATCAGTTCATTCTTGTGCGGTACAAACAAGCGCAACACCGACAGAACGCGGGCTTTCAATTATTAAGCCTCCGCGTCCGCTTCAACCGGCTTGACCTGCAACACCTCTGCACGACGCTCGGTGGCCTTGACCACCTTAAATTGCAGACCGCACAACACAACCTCCTCGCCTTCAACCGGGATATGCCCCAGCTCCAGAGCGATCAAGCCGCCAATGGTTTCACTTTTTTCCAACGGCAACTCGACCTTGAAGAAATCATTAAACTCGTCCAAATCGACAATCGCCTGCACCATAAAGCCGCCGCCGACATGCTTTTGAATCAGCTTGTCTTCGTCTTCATCATGCTCATCGGCAATATCGCCGACAATCTGTTCAATGACGTCTTCAATGGTCACCAGGCCGGCTAATTCACCATACTCGTCCACCACCAAAGCCATATGGTTGCGGCTGGATTTGAAATCGTGCAGCAACATATTCAGTCGCTTGCTTTCGGGCACAAAGGTCGGTTCACGGTAAATAGCCACCAACTGTTCCTTGCTAGTCAATTGCCCTTTGACCACCGCACGGAAAACGTCTTTGGCCAGCAATACGCCCACAATGCCGCCCTGCTTGGCATCAATAACAGGATAACGGGAGTGGGAGGTTTCCAGCATCTGCTCCAGAATCACCTCAAGCGGCTCGGAAACATCCACCACCTCGATTTGCATTCTAGGGATCATAATGTCGCGCACACGCGCTTCGGAGACATTAAGCACCCCTTCAATCATCAACTGCGCGTCACTATCGATGACGCCATGTGACTGGGCATCTTTTATCACTTCTAAAAGATCTTCTCGGCTCTCCGGTTCATCTGAAAATACCTTTCCTAGACGCTCTAACCACGAAGAGCCGCTACTACTGTCACTCATGAGTTTTGTGTTACCTCTATTAACAAAAAATGGTTGCGATCAGACCTCTTCAGCCTCATCGTTCGCATAAGGATTGGGATACCCCAAACCCTGCATAATCTCGATTTCCAGCGCCTCCATCTCTTCGGCTTCATCATCCTCGATATGGTCATAACCCTGCAAATGCAAGGTGCCGTGGACGATCATGTGCGCCCAATGCGCTTCCAGCGACTTACCCTGCTCCGCCGCTTCACGCTCCACCACATCGGCGCAGATCACTAAATCACCCAAGTATGGCAACGCCTCACCCAAATCCAACAGGCCGGGTGGGTTTTCAAATTCAAACGACAACACGTTAGTCGGCTTATCCATACCGCGATAGTCACGATTAAGGGTGCGACTTTCGGCTTCATCCACAATACGAATCGTCAGCTCATTGGCCTCGTTGGCCACATCCCCCACCAGACTCGCCAACACCCAACGCTCACACTGCTCCTGCGTCGGGATGGCGCGTGGCTCAATTCCCCATTGCAACTCTAACTCGATCATATTGGCCTCCACCGGTTGAGTGACGGAATCGGTCTGAACAGGTCGCATTATCTGCCACCCTGCTTATCTTCAGCTTGCTTTGCCTGCGTACGCTCATAACGATCATACGCCTTAACGATCTTCTGCACCAGCGGATGACGCACCACATCTTTGGCCTGATAGAAGGTAAAGCCGATATCATCAACCCCCTCCAACACTTCCAACACATGACGCAAACCCGATTTCTGATGCTTGGGCAGATCACACTGGGTAATGTCGCCGGTAATCACCGCCGTGGAGGAGAAGCCCATGCGCGTCAGAAACATCTTCATCTGCTCAACCGTGGTGTTTTGCGCCTCATCCAAAATAACAAAGGCTTCGTTCAGAGTGCGTCCACGCATAAAGGCCAGCGGGGCGACTTCAATGACATTTTTTTCAATGAGCCGTTCCACGGTTTCAAAGCCGAGCATTTCAAACAGCGCATCGAACAGAGGACGCAAATAGGGATCGACCTTCTGGCTCAAATCGCCCGGCAGAAATCCGAGCTTTTCGCCCGCCTCTACGGCCGGACGCGTCAGAATAATGCGTCTCACCCGCTCATTTTCCAACGCTTCCACCGCACAGGCCACCGCCAGATAGGTCTTGCCTGTACCGGCCGGGCCAATGCCAAAATTGATATCGTGCTCGCGAATCGCTTCCACATACTCAGACTGATTGGCATTGCGCGTTTTAATCACCTTGCGGCGCGTCTTGATAATCTGCTGATCGACCGTCAGCACCTGCGCCTCGTCCAACCCCAAATTGTGCAACGCCAGATGCACCTTTTGCGGATCAAGCGTTTCCTGCGCCGTTTCAGCATACAGATCGCGCAACAACTGCTCGGCCTGCACCAAACGCTCCGCCAATCCGGTCACGGCCATCGCAAAACCGCGGCTATTGATTTCCACGCCCAAGCGCAACTCAATCAGCTCAAGGTGTTCGTTATGCCAGCCAAACAGGTTTTGCAGGCGCTCGTTGTCCTCCGGGTAGAGGTTAAATTGGATCGTATGTAATGTCGACAAACAGGCTTCTCAAATACGGAACGCTATAAACGGTTAACTTAAACAAATAAAGCGCTATAAAGTAAAAAACGTTATTATCCGCACTCAATAATAACGTTTTATGAATTTTCAATGACTGGATTATAGAATTAGTGCAGTTTACAACGCATAAAACTGTGGTGCAACGTGTTTATCCGCCTCGGGGGTTGCCACTACGCGGCCACGCAATGAGTTGGGCAATGCTTCGGTAATTTCCACATCCACAAACTGGCCGATCAATTCCGGCGACCCTTCAAAATTGACCACACGGTTGTTTTCGGTACGCCCCGCGACTTCGTTGAACGAATGACGTGACAAACGCTCTACCAGTACCGACTGCACCGTGCCGATCATCGCCTCGCTAATCGCATTGGTCTGCTTGTTCAGCTGTTCCTGCAGCGCATAGAGACGGCGTTTTTTCTTCTCCATCGGCTCTTCATCGGGCAAGGAAGCCGCTGGCGTCCCCGGACGCGGGCTGTAGATAAAGCTGAACGAACGGTCGTAATTCAACTCTTCCACCAGTTTCAACGTCTCCTTGAAATCATCACAGGTTTCACCCGGAAAACCGATAATGAAATCGCCGGACAGGCTCAAGTTAGGGCGCAACGCGCGGATTTTACGGATGGTGGATTTATACTCCATCGCCATATGGCCGCGTTTCATCAACGCCAATACACGATCCGAACCCGATTGAATCGGCAGATGCAGATGCGACACCAGCTCCGGAATTTCGGCATAGCAATCAATCAGACTTTGCGACATCTCATTGGGGTGCGAAGTGGTATAGCGGATACGGTCAATTCCCGGAATGGTACGCACGGCATGCAACAACACCGCCAGATCGGCAATTTCGCCGTCCGGCATCTCACCGCGGTAAGCATTAACGTTCTGCCCCAGAAGATTCACTTCACGCACACCCTGCTCGGCCAACACACGGATTTCATGCATCACATCCTCAAACGGACGACTGACCTCTTCACCACGGGTGTAAGGCACCACGCAGAACGTACAGTATTTGGAACAGCCTTCCATAATGGAGACCATCGCCGACACGCCGTTGACTTCCGGCTCCGGCAGATTATCGAACTTTTCGATTTCCGGGAAGGAGATATCAATCACCGCCTGCTTTTTCTTGATGGAATCGTCACCGCGCATTCTCAACGCTTCGTCGATCATCGCCGGCAAACGGTGCAGCGTCTGCGGACCGAAAATCACATCTACACTCGGCGCACGCTCGCGAATCACCTC
>JACXUQ010000520.1 GCA_014763835.1 Thiotrichales bacterium | reverse complement strand
CGAGCATAGGCAATCCATGGGATGCTAAAAACTGAGCTGCAAGCTCCCAGTTGGAATAGTGCCCGCTTATAAATATAATGCCGCTTGGTGCATTCAATGAAAAAGCGGCTAACTTTTCTTTTGCTTCTTTTTGATTGATGATGGCGCCGTCTATATCAAATCTATCTACAAACATAAGCAAAATCTCTACAACTGTTTCTGAGAGTTCCAAATAAACCTTTTTTGCTTTCTCAAAAGCTTCATTGCGATCAAGGTTATAAATTTTTTGTAAATTTTTTATAGTTAATTCTCTTCTGCGTTTAAGGCAGTAAAACCCGAGAATAAAAATAACTTTTACAATGAAATATGTAAAACTCTTTGGCAAAATCTTTGCTAGAACCAAAAAAAAGCGGACAAATTGATATTGTATCTGCTGTACCGGTATATTTCTTCTTAATTTTTTAGATGACAACAGCGATTCCTTGCATGCATTACTATTGATATTTTACTCTATAGTTTATAATAGTTTAGCGTGCTTACAAATTTAGGTTTAACAAAATTGGATATATCATCTAAAGAAAAGCGGCATGGATGAAGCTATCAAAAATTTTGCTGCGAGCGGTAAGCCGTTACTTGGGATATGCCTTGGCATGCAGCTGCTTTTTGATTTAAGCGAGGAATTTGGTAATCACAGCGGATTAGGGCTTATCGAAGGCAGTGTAAAAGCCTTTGATCCAACTCTTTTTGATCATCCGCTAAAAGTTCCGCATATGGGCTGGAATGAACTCTTTGTTGAAAAGCAGAGTCCTTTGTTTGATGGAATGAAAAAAGAATTCTATCTTTACTTTGTACATTCATTCCATGTTGTATGTGATGATAAATATACCATAGGCACTACACATTATGGATATAAATTCACAAGTGCCGTCCAAAAAAATAACATCTATGGGCTTCAGCCCCATCCTGAAAAAAGTCACGATAATGGACTTAGAATATTAGAAAACTTTGCAAAATTATAAAAAGGAAAAATAAAATATGACCATACTACCCGCGATCGACCTCAAAGACGGCAAAGCTGTCAGACTTACTAAAGGGCTTATGGATAGTGCTAAGATATATAGCGATGAGCCTTGGCAGGTAGCAAAAAAATTTGAAGAACTTGGAAGCAAGTGGGTGCATTTGGTCGATCTAAACGGCGCATTTGCA
>JACXUQ010000099.1 GCA_014763835.1 Thiotrichales bacterium | reverse complement strand
AGCCAAACGGATTTGTCTTCCTCGCTTTGCGCGTTTTTGTAACGCTTGAGGACAACGACCTGAATATTGTTCAGCGGTTCCAGATAAGGCGTGCGACGGCTCAAAGACAGCGCCAAGCCAGGGGTTTCCGCCATCAGGTATTCGTTACCGCTGACTTCCAGAATACGACCAACGGCACGGGTGTGTTCGTCGGCAATCATGCTGTAAATCTTCTGGGCAATCTGCTGGTCTTGGGCCAGTTTGCTGTATTCGCCGCCGATTTTCAGGTCAGTTTTGAACAACGCCATCTGGATATTGCTCAACAGACCTTTGAAGAACGGCCATTGCTGATACATCTCTTTAAGATCGGCATCGCCATGTTGCTTGATCCAGTTATCCAGTGCAAAACCGGTGCCTTGCCATGCCGGGAAGGTCAAACGCGCCTGCGCCCAGCCGAAAATCCACGGAATCGCACGGATCGACGATTTCGACAGATTGCCTTTTTTACGGTGCGATGGACGCGAACCGATATTCAGCAGGCCGATCTCTGTTACCGGGGTCGCTTCGTAGAAGAATTCGAAGAAACCGGGGGTGTGGTCGGTCAGCTCGCGGAAACACTGTTCGCCTTGTTCGGCCAGTTTCTGCATGATTTCCAGATGATGCGGATTATCCTGCTTCACCGGTTTGATCAGGCAGGTACTGGCTTTCATCAGGCCGGTTACGCCCAATGAAAGTTCATACATGGCGGTTTCGGCATTGCTGTATTTATACGACAGCACTTCGCCCTGTTCGGTAAACTTGATGGCGCCGCGCACGGTGCCGGTCGGTTGCGACAGAATAGCGTGGTGAGTCGGTCCGCCTCCGCGTCCGACCGTGCCGCCACGGCCGTGGAACAGGCGGCAGTGAATGCTGTAGCTGTCCGCCAAAGCCATAATCGATTGTTGCGCCTGATACAAGTTCCAGGCCGACGCCAAGTTACCGCCGTCTTTTGCAGAATCGGAATAGCCGAGCATGATCTCTTGCTGGTTGCCGGAGGCGTGCAGCATGGTGCGGTAGGTTTCGTTTTCAAACAGCGCCGTGGTGACTGGAACGATGTGTTTAAGGTCTTCGATGGTTTCGAACAGCGGGCTGATCTGGATATTGCAATAAGGTTTGCCGGCGTTGTAACCTGCCAGACCTGCCTGGTGTGCCAGGAACATGACTTCCATGACGTGGCTGGCTTCATGCGTCATCGAAATAACGTAGTTGTTGAACGCTTTCGGACTGATTTCGCGGCGCATCTTGCGAATCACATGGAAAACGTCCAGCACTTCTTTGGTCATTTTTTCCAGCTTGATATGCTGGGTATCTATAATCGTTGCAGAGCCGATATGGGTTGCCAGCAGTTCCAGTTTTTCGGCTTCCGACAGCGACTTGTAGTCGATGTTCAGGTGAGACAGCAGGTCCGCCACCGCATCGGTGTGCACCGTCGATTCCTGACGGATGTCGAGACGCATCAAATAGAAACCGAAGGTCTGCACCAGACGGATCAGATCCTGCAAGTCGGCATTGGCGATATTTTCGTCGCCGTGCTCGCACAAAGACTGATGGATCAGCTGCAGGTCGGCCAGGAGTTCATTTTCAGTGCTGTAAGCAAAAGGGCTCTTGGCAATCGGGGTGTCATTCAGCTTGGCTTCGACATAATTCAGGTTGTGTTGCAGACGGCCGCGAATCAGGTAAAGGAAGCGGCGGTAAGGTTCATCCTTGAAACGTTCCGGACGTTTCTTGAAAACGCTTTCCAATAGTGCGGAATCGACGATGGTCGCTTTGTTCAGCACTTCCTGGTTGATCGGTGTGATATATTTGGAGTGCGTCAGCTTATGGCTCAAATCGAATACGCGGTTCTGGTATTCATACAGCACCGAACGCGTTTGCAGCAGCAGGGCATGAACGGTCGTATCATGCGTGACAAAGGGGTTGCCGTCGCGATCGCCGCCGATCCATGAACCGAAAGTCAGGAAATTAGGGGTCTGGATATTGTCGTCCGGGTAGTAACGGGCCAGAGCACGTTCCATGTAGCGGTAAACCTGCGGTACGGCTGTGAACAACGATTGGCGGAAATAGTAGATGCCGTTACGGATTTCGTCTTCAACGGTCGGCTTCTGGCGGCGCACTTCGTCGGTTTTCCACAATACCTGAATCTGATATTGCAGTTTTTTGATGACTTCTTCCTGTGCGTACGGGTTGTTGTAGGCTTCGGCTTCGTTCAGCTCGCCGAATGTCAGGAAGATTTTACGCAGGTTTTCCATGACGGCGCGGCGCTTGGATTCGGTCGGGTGCGCGGTAAAGACCGGAATATAGTTCAGGTTGTTCAATAGCAACTGAACCTGGTCGGCCGAAAACCCTTGCTCTTTGAAGCCTTCAACCGTTTTTAAGACAGAGCCTTCCCACAATGGGCCGTCCGACTTCAACTGGCTTTGGCGCTCGAAATACTGATGCTCTTCTTCCGCCAGATTGACCAGGCTGAAGTAGATATTGAACGCGCGGATAATCAGAATCAGATCTTCAGGGGTTTGCTGGGCGATAAATTCCGTCAGTTCGGCACGCAAGGCGGCATCTTCTTTTTCATGAAGCTGAATATAGCCTGTGCGCAGCTTTTCAACGGCATCTAAAACCGGCTTGCCAACCTGTGTTTCAATGATTTCACCTAGAAGACTCCCCAGTAATTTGACGCGTGCTCTAAGTTGCTTATCTCGCTTTTCTGCAGCCATTGTTTAACTCTCGGTTTCCATAAACAAAATTGCCTGGATTATATCAGAATTATTAGGCGTCGTTAAGAAAGTCTTTATAAGGATGGGGGATTTCAGGGCATAAAAAAGCCCCGTTTAAGGGGCTTTGGCCGTGAAATTGCGGATGAACGCTTAGGCTTTTTCTTGGTACTGTTTTACACCGGCCATAATTTCAGCGCGGGCCACTTCAACATCCCCCCAGCCGTCGATCTTGACCCATTTGCCTGGCTCAAGCGCTTTATAGTGGCTGAAGAAGTGTTCGATCTGTTCTTTCAGCAATGGAATGTCTTCCACGGCTTTGATGTTTTTGTAGATCGGCGTCAGTTTGTCGACCGGTACGGCCACGACTTTCGCATCTTCACCGCCGTCGTCGGTCATTTTCAGGATGCCGATCGGGCGGCAGCGGATGACTGAGCCGATCATCAATGGGTGTGGAGTCACGACCAGTACGTCAACCGGATCGCCGTCATTCGCCAAAGTGTGGTTGATGTAACCGTAGTTAGCAGGGTATTGCATGGTTGCGCCCTGGATGCGGTCAACCCAAACCAGATCCGTGTCTTTGTCGACTTCGTATTTGATTGGTGAGGCGAAAGCCGGGATTTCGATAATGACGTTAATGTCGTTTGGAAGGTCTTTTCCTGCCGGAACTGCTGCGTAGCCCATAGTATTTTCCTTATGCTATTAAGCAGGCGTGGTAGCTACCCGGCCTGCTGAGTTTTTAAATCGCAAATGAATTCGGTTTAAAGCAAAACACCCGCAGAGTCGCGGGTGTTTGAAAGCGAAAGGTCTTTAGCTTATTTAGTGTGGTAAGCGACGACTTTTGCAACTTCGTTTTTAGAACCTAGTACAACCGGTACGCGGTCGTGGATGCCTTTAGGGGCAACATCCATGATGTCCATACGGCCAGTAGAAGAAGCACCACCTGCTTGTTCAACCAACATAGACATTGGATTGCCTTCGTACATCAGACGCAATTTACCGGCTTTTGAAGGCTCGCGCGTGTCGTATGGGTACATGAAGATACCGCCACGTACCAGAATGCGGTGAACTTCAGCGACCATTGACGCAACCCAGCGCATGTTGTAACGCTTGGCCAATGGGCCTTCTTCACCTTTCAAACAGTCGTCGATGTACTGTTTCATTTCTGGTTCCCAGAAGCGCTGGTTAGACATGTTGATCGCGAATTCAGCCGTGTCAGCCGGGATTTGTACGTTTGACTTGGTCAATACGAACTCACCGATGTTAGTGTCCAGCGTAAAGAAGTTCACGCCTTTGCCAGTTGTCATCACCAGAATAACGGATGGGCCGTACAATACGTAACCCGCAGCAACCTGGTTGCGGCCGTTTTGCAGGAATACTTCCTGGTCGTCGCCAGGACGGTTGTCTTTGGCTTCCAGTACAGAGAAGATCGTACCAACAGACAGGTTAACGTCGATGTTTGAAGAACCGTCTAGTGGATCGAAAGTGACCAGGTATTTGCCGTTAGCGTTACCGGCTACCGTGTAGTTTTCTTCTTCAGAAGCGATGCCGCGAACGTAAGGGTTTGAAACCAGGATGTCTTTCAACAGGTCGTTAGAGATAACGTCCAGTTTCTTTTGGGTTTCACCTTGAACGTTCTGGTCTTCGGTGGCGCCCAAAATACCGGCTAGTTCACCTTGGCCCAATTTGTAAGCGATATCTTTACACGCGATCATGATGTGGTCGATTACCAGCTCCAGTTCCGCTGGAATGCCGTCTGCCGCCAATACTTGGTCTAGTCTTTTCATCGAGAGGCTCTCTTCTTAAAGTGTTTTAAAGTGGATATTTAACGAAAACAAAATTGCGTCAATTCTACCACGCCGGGCCAAAAAGGTACAACTTCATCAAAAACTCCTGCCCGGCCTTGTTAAAATAGGCCGCAAAATTTTTACGTTGAAGGCCCAGAAAGTCTTGGTCTTGTCCCATGGTGAGTTGTTATGAAGTTTATTGTGAAGTTGTTTCCGGAAATCATGATCAAGGGCGATACCGTTAAGAAAAAGATGGTGAGCCAGTTGAACGACAATCTGCGCACCTTGTTGCAGCGCATCAGTCCGGAAATTCAACAGAAGCGCTTTTGGGACAAGATCGAGGTGCAGTGTGATGATGTCTTGGCGGATTCCGTACGCCGCGTGCTGACGCAAACGCCCGGTGTGGAGCAGGTGTTGGAAGTGATGCAGTTTACCGTGGGCAGGGAGCTGCAGGCGATTGCCGACCAAGTGGCCGAGGTGGTGGTGCCGTGGGTGGAGGGCAAGACCTTTGTGGTGCGCGCCCGCCGCAGTGGCCAGCATGCGTTTAATTCGTTTGAGGCGGAGCGTTTTATCGGCGGGGAAATTTGTACGCGCGGCAAGCCGTTAAGAGTGGATTTGGATCACGCCGAGGTCAAGATTGAAATCGAAATCCATAATGAAGAGATCAATATCGTTTCCGCACGCCATCGCGGCTTGGGTGGTTTTCCGATGGGCTCGCAGGGTGAGTTGTTGTCCTTGATGTCCGGCGGGTTCGATTCGACCATTGCCAGTTATCTGACGATGAAACGCGGCATTAAAACCCATTTTATTTTCTTCAATTTGGGCGGCGCGGCGCATGAGATCGGCGTGAAGCAGGTGGCGTTATATTTGTGGAGCCGCTTTGGTGCGTCGCATCGCGTGCAGTTTGTGAGTGTGCCGTTTGACGCGGTGGTGGCGGAAATTTTCCGCGCCACCCATGAGAGTTATATGGGCGTGACGTTGAAACGTCTGATGCTGATGGCGGCGGAGAAGGTCGCCGACCAGATGGGCATTGATGCGCTGGTAACCGGTGAAAGTGTGGCGCAGGTGAGCAGCCAGACATTGCGCAACCTGGCGGTCATTGACGAGGCGACGCGCAAGCTGGT
>JACXUQ010000098.1 GCA_014763835.1 Thiotrichales bacterium | reverse complement strand
ATTGCGCTTGATAACGGCTATGGATGCGGTTTGTCAGGCGGATTTTGCAGGGCGTGGGCGTCGTCTTCCGGCAGTGGCTCCTGGCAATGTTTTCGGCAGCCGCAGGTGGGTACCGGATCGACTCCGCCCGGATTGCCGGGGTGGCAGCGGCCGATGCGTTTGATCGCCAGCCAGGTGCCGCACAGGACGCCGTGTTGCTGCAGGGCGTCAATGGCGTAATGCGAGCAGCTCGGATAAAAACGGCAGCGCGGTCCGAGCAGCGGGCTGATAAAAAGCTGGTAGAAACGCACCAGGCCGATCAGTAACCATTTGACAGGATTCATGGGATTTTTGGCTCATGTGTTGGAGACGTTTATTTTAACGTGTTTAGCCTGTTAAATCAGTGAAGTATGCGTGTGGTTTTTGCTGGCTTAAAAAGCCCCAACTGGAACGATCTTCACGTTAAAATAGTCAGAATTCATGGCCTGGCCTTCAGCGGAATAGTCACAGGTGCAAACCATTCATAACAATAGGAACCGAAATATGAGTCGCGACTTACCAAGCATTTTGATTTCTCAGGCTACCCTGGTCAACGAGGGGCAGCAACAGGTGGCCGATGTGTTGATCGAAAACGGCCGAATTGCCAAGATCGCGCCTCGTATTGAAGCGGCGGCGGACAAGGTGATCGACGCGCAGGGGTTGCTGCTGTTGCCCGGTTTTATCGACGACCAGGTGCATTTCCGTGAGCCGGGCTTGACTGCCAAGGGCGACATCGCTTCGGAATCGAAAGCGGCTTTGGCGGGCGGTACCACCACGTTTATGGATATGCCGAACGTCAACCCGACCACGACGACCATCGAAAACTTGGAGGCCAAATACGCGATTGGCGCGCAGAAGTCGTGGATCAACTATTCGTTCTATTTCGGCGCGACCAACGACAATCTGGAAGAGCTGAAAAAGGTCAATCCGCGCAATGTCTGCGGCGTGAAGGTGTTTATGGGGTCGTCCACCGGCAATATGCTGGTGGATCGCGAGCAGGCGCTGCGCGAAATCTTCACCCACAGCCCGACGCTGATCACCACACACTGCGAAGATACGCCGATGATCAAGGCCAATGAGGAGAAATACCGCGAGCAATACAGCGAGGATGTGCCGATGTCGGCCCATCCGGAGATCCGTTGCCGCGAAGCCTGTTACAAATCGTCCAATTTTGCCATTGAACTGGCCAAGGAAACCGGCGCGGACCTGCATGTGCTGCACATTACCACCGCCGAAGAGTTGGCGTTGTTTGCTCCAGGCCCGGTGGAAGGCAAGAAAATCACCGCCGAGGCGTGCGTTCATCATCTGTGGTTTAGCGATGCCGACTACGAAACCCAAGGCAGCCTGATCAAATGTAACCCGGCGGTGAAGAAACAGTCCGACCGCGATGCGATCCGTCAGGCGGTGAAAGAGGGGCGTATCGACATTATCGCCACCGACCATGCGCCGCATACGCTGGAAGAGAAAGCCAACAGCTATTTCAAAGCGCCGTCCGGTCTGCCGCAGGTACAGCAGTCGCTGAGCGCCTTGTTGGACATGGTGCATGACGGCGTGTTTGACGTGGAAACCGTGGTGCAGAAAATCGCACATAATGTCGCCATCCGTTATCAGATCGAAGACCGCGGCTTTATCCGCGAAGGTTACTGGGCCGATTTGGTATTGGTGGATATGAACAAGCCACATACCGACGACAAGGCGCATAATCTCTACAAATGCGGCTGGTCGCCGTGGGAAGGGCACAGCTTCAAGTCGAGCGTGATAAGCACCTTGATTTCGGGTGAGTTGAAATATCACCAAGGGCAGTTTGCCGATTTCACCCCGGGACAACGCCTTTTGTTCAACCGTTAAGCGCCGCCTCTACCCGGCCTGCCGGGTTTTCAACAGGCCGGGTTTTTGCGCGGTTGGACGCTTGAATGTCCCTAAAAAAACGCGTACAGTGGGGTTATTGGATAACGATAGGATCAGAAAAGATGCGCAAGTCGGAAGTGTATGTGGGGCGGCAGCCGGTATTGGATCAAAATATGGGGCTGTTTGCCTACGAATTGCGCTTTCATCTGGGAATGAATCCCAACGGCCACACGATTCCTTCCACCGAGGCGTTGATCGACAAAATCGAAAACGATCTTGGATTCCATGCGCTGCTGGGCAGTTATCCCTGCATGTTGCATCTGCCCACCCCTTTGCTGAAGCCTGAGAGCATTCCGCAGTTCGGTTCCGATCATCTGGTTTTGCTGGAAATCGGCACCGAGGTGCTTAAAGATGCCGCCACCTTGCGTTCGCTGAAGGAGCTCAAACTCAAAGGCTACCATTTTCTGCTGGACGATTATATCGATGACGCCGAGAGTGAAAAGCTGGCGACGATTACCTCTTATGTCAAAATCAAGGTTAGCCATTTTAACGAATTGCAGCTGCACCTGATGACGGAGAAACTCCATAGGAAGGGCATCAAGGTGATTGCCGATGCCATTCAGAACGAGGAAGAGTTCGATTATCTGAAGCAGTTCGATTTTGATTATTATCAGGGCTATTTCTTTACCAATCCGACGGTCATCAACGGCAATAAGCTTTCCGGCAACAAACTCAATCTGTTGCAGCTGATGGCCAAGGTCAATGCGCCCAACACCCAGTTTGACGAACTCAGTGAGATTATTTCGCAGGATGTCGGCCTAAGTCATAAGCTGCTCATGGCCATCAACCACCCCGCCAACGATATGCCGGTGCGCGTTGAAAAGATTGCCGACGGCTTGCGTTACATGGGCCTCAAGCGCCTTAAATTCTGGGTGAACCTGCTGATGTTGTCCAATATGGAAGATGTGCCGCAGGCGCTGTTGACCACCTCGCTGCTGAATGCCAAGTTCTGCGAGCTGATGGCCGAACAGGGCGGGCATGGCAAAGAAAAAGACAGCTATTTCCTCGCCGGATTGTTATCGAATCTGGATGTCTACTTCAAAATCCCGATTATCGAGGTGGTGGCGGCTTTGCCGTTAAGCGATGAGTTGAACCGCGCCTTGGTCAAGCACGAAGGGCCGATAGGTGAGGTGCTCAATATTCTCAAGACCCTGCAAAACAAAGCTGACGAGGCCGAAGAAGTGAGTTTTGAGGGGGTTGGTATCGTGCAGATCAGTAAAAACTTCCTTGCCGCCGGCGCCTGGGCGCAAGAGGCGGTAATGGCTTAACCGCCATAGCAAAAAAGATTCAGTGACAACGACCCGCTTGGCTTTTCAAGTGGGTTTGTTTTTTTAGGAGAGACGAATTGATGACAATGCAATCCATTAATCCCGCCAACGGCGAATTGTTGGCCGAGTTCGAGACCTGGGATCAGGAAACATTGGATGAAGTGGTGACCGAGGCGAGTTACGCCTTTGCCGACTGGGCCAAGTTGACGCCGATAGAGGACCGCTGCGCCCTGATGCGCAATGTGGCCGAAGTGTTGCGCGACGATGCCGATTTGCTGGCTGAGCTGATTACGTTGGAGATGGGTAAAACCTATGCGGAGGCCATGGCGGAAATCGAAAAGTCGGCGTGGGTGTGCGAGTTTTATGCCGAACATGGCCCGGCGTTTCTGGCGGATGAAATGGTGGCAACCGACGCCAGCAAAAGTTATGTGGCCTATCTGCCGTTGGGAGTGGTGTTGGCGGTTATGCCGTGGAATTTCCCGTTCTGGCAGGTATTCCGCTTTGCGGCGCCGGCATTGGTGGCGGGCAATATCGGCCTGCTGAAACATGCTTCCAACGTGCCGCAATGTGCGCTGGCAATCGAAGAAGTGTTCCGCAAGGCCGGCTTCCCCGATTACATTTTCACCACCCTGATGATCGGCTCCGACAAGGTCGAGAGTGTGATTCGTCACCCGGCGGTGCGCGCGGTGAGTTTGACCGGCAGCGAGCCGGCCGGCCGTAAGGTGGCGGCGATTGCCGGTTCTGAATTGAAGAAATGCGTGTTGGAACTGGGCGGTTCCGACGCCTTTATCGTGCTCGACGACGCGCCTATGTCCAAGGCTATTGAAGGTGCGGTTAAAGGGCGTTTTGGCAATATGGGGCAGAGCTGTATCGCCGCCAAGCGTTTTATTGTCGATCAGTTTATCGCCAACGATTTCATCCAGAAACTCAAAGAAGCGGTTGAAAACCACTTTGTTCCAGGCGACCCGATGGATGAAGGCACCACTTTGGCGCCGATGGCACGTCAGGATCTGCTGGACGAATTGCACGATCAGGTGATGCGCTCGGTGGAGATGGGGGCGAAAATCGTCACCGGCGGCTATCAGTTGGACCGTCCGGGCTCTTATTACGCGCCGACCATTCTGACCGATGTGACCAGCAATATGCCGGCCTATAACGAAGAGTTGTTCGGCCCAGTGGCCGTGGTCTTGAAAGCCTCCGAGCCGGCGCACGCCTTGGGGATCGCCAATTCGGTCGATTTTGGCTTGGGCGGCTCCATCTGGACGGGTGACCTGGCGACCGCCGAGGCGATGGCACGCGGTATGGAGTCGGGTGCGACCTATATCAACAGTACCACCTTCTCCGATCCGCGTTTGCCGTTCGGCGGCGTGAAGAACTCCGGTTACGGCCGCGAGCTGTCGGTGCACGGCATCCGCGAGTTCACCAATATCAAATCGATCTGGATCAAATAAGGCGGACGCATGGTCGAACTTTACTGGAAAACACTGGCCGACCTCAAAGAGCCGGCAATTTTGTGGCGCTTGTTTGTCCCGTTTGCGGCGGCGATTGTCTTGGTGTCGCTGTTGGGCTATGGCTTGTTCGGGGTGTTGCTGTTCAGCGATTGGGTGACGCAGAACACGATGGTGGTGGAGTTTACGACCTGGTCGCAGAATGCCGAAAACACCATCGGCTCGATTCCGTTAATCGGCGGTTTGCTGCTGTGGATTATCGGCTTTGTGGTGACTCTGGTTGCCGGTGTGCTCGGTTTTCTGCTCGGCAGTTATCTGGTGTTACTGTTTGCGATGGTGATTACCGGCTTTATGACCGATTCGCTGGTCAAGGCGGTACATGACAAGCATTATCCGCATACGCCTTACAGCGGTCACGGCTCGATTGGCGGCATGTTGTGGAAGCTGACCAAATTCGGTCTGTTGATGCTGCTGCTGTTTCTGGTGACGATACCGATGCTGTTTATCCCGCTGGTCAATATCATCTGGTTCTGGTTGTTGGGATTTTTGTTTTTCCGCTATTCCGTAGTGCTGGATGTGGGGCAGGTAATTCTGCCGGAAGCGCTGTTCAATCAGGTGAAGGGGTTGGGCAACGGCACCTCCACGCTGACCTTGGCCGGTTTTTTTGCGCTGAGTTTGCTACCGATATTAAGCCTGTTTGCACCGGTGCTGGCGGTGATTGCACTGGCGCACTACTACTTTGATATGTTGTCGTCGCAGCCGCAAACGGTGGTGAAAACCGACGTCAATTAAACGCGGAATTTTAAGCGCTTAAAAACTGAACAGGCCGGGTAGGAGCATTCTTACCCGGCCTGTTCAGTTTCTAAAGCGTGAAAAAATAGCGCTAACGCGCTACTATCTGTATTGGCAAAAGGTGGAGTGGTTCGCACTAAGCGTGTTCTGATTCGTCAGTTCTTAACCGGTTCGATTCCGGCGCCTTTTGTCTTTCTTTATATTTTG
>JACXUQ010000097.1 GCA_014763835.1 Thiotrichales bacterium | reverse complement strand
ACGCTGCAATAATCCAGATAGTAATTCCACAGGCGTTGGAAAGCGCGGTCGTATCCGATCCGCTCAAGCTGTTCGTGCTCCTGATTGAAACGGTGTTTCCACAGCTGGCAGGTACGCGCATAATCCTGCCCGAAAGCGAAACAGTCGGTCATGCGCAGCCCCACAGACCGGCCCAGCTCGCGTAGCTGGGTGACGCTCGGCAGCAGTCCGCCCGGGAAGATATAGGTCTGAATGAAATCCACACTGTTCTGATAGCGTTGGGCATGCGCTTCGTCGATGGTAATCACCTGCAATACCGCCTTGCCGCCGGGCTTGAGCAGGCGCTGAATCTGCGCGAAATAGACCTGCCAATACTCCTTGCCGACCGCTTCGAACATCTCGATGCTGACGATGTGGTCGTACTGTCCGCTTTCATGACGGTAATCCTGCAGCGCCACTTCAAACCGCCCTGCCGGGGCCGATTGCTGCAAGCGCTCCTGCGCATAACGCTGCTGCTCAACCGACAGCGTCAGCCCTTTAACCTCGGCTTGCTGCTGCAAAGCCAGCTCCATCAACCCGCCCCAGCCGCAGCCGATTTCCAGCAGCCGCTCGCCGCCCTTCAACTGCAATTGCGCCAGAATGCGCTGGTATTTGGCCTGCTGCGCGCTTTTCAGGTCGCTGTGCGCGTCGCTGAACAGCGCGCTGGAATAGGTCATGCCCGGATCAAGCCACAGGCGGTAAAAATCATTCCCCAGATCATAGTGAAAGGCGATATTACGCCGGCTGTTGCGCAGCGAATTGTGACGGCGGCGATGCTGCCACAGCAGGCCGAACCCCAGCCACTGGGTGCCCAGCAGCGACTCGAACAGGTGGTGGTTGTCATATGCCAGATGCATCAGTTGATAGAGCGACGGCGTCTCGACCGCACCTTCATAATAGGCCTGGGCAAAGCCCAGTTCGCCACGCGTTTTCAGCAGCCAATAGGTGCGCACAGGACGACGGATTACCAGTTCGGCGTGATACCCGGCCTGTTCACTTTCAAAACGCCAGATTTTATCGCCAAGCGACAACGTCAGGCTGCCGCGGCGGATATCGTCGAACGGCAGGCGCATCAACAACGTCTGCCACGGCAGCGGACGCAGTAAACGGCGCCAGACCGTCCATCCCAAACCTCGAGTACTCAGTGTTTTCATTATTGTTTCATCTCCTTATGACTGTAACGCACCGCACGCAAAGACGCCGGTGTACGGTGGAAACGCCCGCCCTTCAACCAGATTTTGAGCGCCCACCAATGGATCAGCGCTATCACCTTGAAGCTGTTAAAGGGGTGACGCAGCGCCGCTTTAAACACATTGGCGCCGATCAGTGCCTGCCATTTTCCGCTCTGCGTCGCGAGCAGACGCGGCTCGCCGTTTTCGCTTTCGTGAATCGCCAGCCGATAATCCTCGGCGGGCGCACTGAAGCGGAAACGGTAACGGCACTCCATGCCCAGAAACGGCGACACATGAAACACCTTGTCGGCGGCGGCCTTGACCTGTCCGCTTGACGTGACCGCAAGCGGCCGGCCGCCCTCCACGAGCACATAGTGGTGCCACTGCCCGAAGGTATTGCTGACTTCGGCGATAATGCCCACCAAAGCGCCTGCCGCGTCATAGGCGTACCACATCGCCAGCGGATTGAAGGTCCAGCCGAAAAACCGCGGCAGACAGACCAGTTCGATGCGCGCCGCCGCTTCCGGCAGACCGTATTCGGCCAGCAGCGCATCCGCCCAGGGTCGCCACGGACGACCGTCACGCGCACCGTAGTCTTTAAAATAGAGGCTCAACAGATTGAAGCGGTTGAGCGACAGGCCGCGCACGCTCGCCACCTCCTCGGCTACCCGGTCAATATCGACGCAAATGCTCACCACCTTATAATTGAAGCGATAGGACACCTCGCCAAAACGGGCGTGCATGACCTCGCAGCCATACAAACCGCTAGGCATGGCGCACTCCGGCCTGTTCATTTTCCCAGGGCAACGGCAGTTGCCAGCGGCGCGCCAGATCGACCGCACTTCTGAGCCCGTCCTCATGAAATCCGTAGCCGAGCCAGGCACCGGCAAACCAGATGCCGGCCTCGCCCTGATGGCGTTGTACCGTCTCCTGCGCCAAAGCCGCCGCCGGGTCGAACACCGGATGCTCATAAACGATTTTTTCAAACACCTTGTCGGCGGCGGGTTCGACGAGCGGATTGAGCGTGACCAGCAAAGGCTCGCGGCAATCGATCGCCTGCAGGCGGTTCATCCAGTAGGTCACCGCCACACGGTCTTCGGGCAGACGGCTGTCGCGCAGATAGTTCCAGCTCGACCACGCCAGACGGCGTTTGGGCATCAGCGCCGCATCGCGGTGCACATAAGCCAGATTGGTCTGATAACGGAAATCGCGCAAGGGCGCGAAAATCGGCTTGAGGGTATCGTCCAGCAGCGCAAAACTCTGGTCGGCATGGCTCGCCAGCACCACCTGATCGAAACATTCCTGCGAACCGTCGGCAAAGGTGATTTCCAACACTTTGCCGACGCGACGCACATTGAGTGCCTCGGCCTGCAGGCGCACCTCAAAATCGGCCTGCTCCAAAATCGCATCAATGTAACGCTGCGAGCCGCCCGTCACGGTTTCCCACTGCGGACGCTCGCGGACATTCAGCAAGCCGTGGTTTTCAAAAAAGCGCAGAAAGCTGGCAACCGGAAACTGCATCATGGTAGCGGTCGGGCACGACCAGATAGCGGCGGCCATCGGCAACAGATAATGCGCCTGCAGAGCCTTGCCGAAACCATGCTGTTGCAGGTATTCACCCAGGGTCTGAGTCAGCTCGGCGGGACGCTGCAGATCGTCCTTGGCCTGACGGTTGAAGCGCACGATCTCGGCCAGCATTTTCCAGTGCGCGGCCGACAGCAGATTGCGGCGCTGCGCAAAGAGGGTGTTGAGATTGCTGCCGGCATACTCCAGACGGCCGTCGTCAATCGACACCGCAAAACTCATTTCCGTCGGCTGGGTGTCCACCCCCAGATGGGTCAACATCGCCGTCAGATGCGGGTAGTTGGGGCGGTTAAAGACGATAAAACCGCTGTCCACCGCATAGGACACGGCCTCGCCCGGCAAAGACAGCTGACGCGTATTAGTGTGGCCGCCGAGGCGTGCGCCCTTCTCCAGCAGCGTCACTTGATGGCGCTGCCCTAAAAACCAGGCACTGGCCAAGCCGCTGATGCCGCTGCCGATGACTGCGACTTTCTGGGGCTGTTTGAGAGGTTCGTTAAAAAGCGTGTGCATTGTGTGTTCCAAATTCAATATTCAGTGGCTTTATTTTATACATAAGTTGTACAATAAAGCCATACGGTTTGAAAAATAGTTATACAAATGAACACGTCCGACACACCATCCAACTCGCAGCATGCGCCGCAGAAAGCGCCGACACTCTGGCTGGTAGGCGCCTCCGAAGGCATCGGACTGGCCCTTGCCGGCATCGCCCTGCAGCACGGCTGGCAGGTGATTGCCAGCGCCCGTCACGCCGAACAGAATGCAACCCTGCAGACTTGGCGGCAAGCGTTCGCCCCGCGCCTGACGCTGCTGAATCTGGACGTGACCGAGGACGTCTGCGAAAGCGCAGCGCAAACCGCGTGGCGTGCTTACGACGGTATCGACATCTGGTTTTACAATGTGGCCGCCTACCGACCGATGGACCTGACGGAATCGACGGTGGCGGATTATGAGTGGATGAACCAGACCAACTATCTGGGCGCGGTCAGGCTGCTGCATGCGCTCTTGCCGTTGAGTCGTCAGCTGGCAGAACATCGCCCGGTGAAGTGGGTTTGGAACGTCAGTCTGGCCGCTTATTTCGGCCTGCCTTATGGCGGCGCCTATTCCGCGCCCAAAGCGGCCTTACTCAATCTGGCGGAAGCGCTTGCGCCCGAACTGGCAGCGGATGGAATTCATTTGCAGGTGATTAACCACGGTTTCGTTAAAACGCGCCTGACCGCCCAAAACGACTTTGACATGCCCGGCCTGATGAGCCCGGAAGCGGCGGCACTGCGGATTTTCGACGCCATGCAATCATCCAATGCGTTTGAGGTGCGCTTTCCACGCGGACTCGGCCTGTGGCTGAAACTGCTGCGCTGCCTGCCGAAAAGCTGGAGTTTGAAACTCAGTGCCAAACTGCTCAAAAAAGGGGAACAACCATGAACAACCCGACCTTGCAAACGTACGTTGAGGCGTTTGAAACACTCAACCCGCAAACCCTGCACACGCGACTGGCGCCGCTGTTGCATGAACAGATCCATTTCAAAGACCCGTTCAATGACCTGCTCGGCAAGCGCGCCAGCCTGCAGGTGTTCGAGCATATGTTCGCCACCCTCGATCAGCCGCGCTTCAAAGTACGCCAAGCGGCCATGAGCGATGCACACACCGCCCTGCTGCACTGGCAGTTTCACTTCAACCGCCAGAATCAGCCGGCATCACACTGCATCGAAGGCATGAGTTGCGTGCGCTTCAACGCACAAGGCCAGGTCATCGAGCATATCGACCACTGGGATGCCGCCGAGCAGGTCTATGCCAAGGTGCCGCTATTGGGCTGGGGGATAAAATGGGTAAGACGCCGCCTGGGCGCACCGCAGCCCCTTTGAAAACTGCGCAGACCCGGCCTGCTGGGTTTTGGAACAGGTTTGCAAACGGCTATCCCAACAGATCGGCCAAAGCGGCCTTTGCGGCAGGATAGCGGAATACAAACCCCGCCTGCTGCAAACGCGTTGGTATAACCGCCGCCGAATGGGTCAGCACCTGCGCGCCTTCACCAAACAGCAGGCGCAGCTGCCAGGCCGGCAATGGTAACCAGAACGGACGATTCAGAACGTTTGCCAGGGTTCGGCCAAACTCGGCGTTACTGAGCGGTTGCGGTGCACAGAGGTTATACACCCCCTGCATCTGCGGGCGCTCCAGCGCAAACAGCATGGCGGCGCAAAGATCGTCGATATGCACCCAGGAGAAGCACTGCTTGCCTCCCGCCACCGGGCCGCCCAAACCCAACCTGAAGGCCGGCAGCATCTTCGCCAGCGCGCCGCCATCACGGCCAAGCACCACGCCAAAGCGGAAAATCAGCGGCTCAGGCACAAGCGCTCTTGAAGCGGCCTCCCAGGCCGCCCCGAGACGCCCCAATTCGGAGTCGTCCACCGCCTCGCAGGTTTCATCGAGCGGGTGCGCACAGTCACTTTGCGGATAGATGCCGATGGCCGAAGCCGAAAAAATCCGCGCCGGCGGCACCTCGCAAGCCGCCAGCGCCTCGGCTAACAGGGCGTTGGTTTGCAGACGGCTCTCCCACAACGCCTGCTTGTGCTTGGCGGTCCAACGCTGGCCGACATTGGCGCCGGCCAGCATGACCAGCAGATCGCGCTGCTCCAGCAAGGCCGTCAGCCCGGCCACATCGCTGAAGGCTTCGCGCCCCATCACCTCCACCGAATGCCCGGCCTTTTGCCAGTAAGCCTGCAAGTGCCGACCGACAAAGCCGGTGCCGCCTAGAATCAAAATGTTGTAGCCTTCAGTTGTCATTCAGTTTTCCTCTCTCAGTCGTTTGGCGGTTTCTCGAATCGCCGCTTGTTCGTGTGGTGCTTTGGCGCGCCAGTTCTTGACCTGCATTCCCAATCGCGGATG
>JACXUQ010000096.1 GCA_014763835.1 Thiotrichales bacterium | reverse complement strand
ATCGCCCGCCTGCACGCCGGCCACCTTCAGCGCCAAGTAGAGTCCCATTGTGCCATTAACCACCGCCACGGCATGTTTGGCGCCGGTAAAAGCGGCGACCTCCTCTTCAAACTGGGTCACATACTTGCCCACAGACGAAACAAAGGTAGTGTCAATGCAATCAGTCACCAATGCTTTGGCCTGCTCGTTAAAACAGGGGGCGTGCAAGGGCACAAAGTCGGCATTTTGGTAATGCGCACGAATTGCGTTTATCAGGCTGGCAAACGCGGGATTAGACATTGTAGATATCGGCCTTGTAACGTTTCAAATTGTCGGTCTGGGTAAACCAGTCAATGGTTTTGGAAAGGCCGGCACGGATATCATATTGCGGCTCAAAACCGGTCAGTTTGCGGATTAAGGTATTGTCGCACCATAGACGGAACACTTCCGAATCCTTGGGGCGCAAACGCTGCGAATCGGTAATGAATTCGACATCACTACCCATAATCTCTTTAATCAACTCCAGGGTATCCTGCACCGAAATCTCATAGTTGGAACCGATATTCACGGTCTGACCAACGGTGCTATCTGACGCGGCAATCGCCATCATGCCGGCGCAGGTATCGGCTACATAATTGAAATCCCGCGTGGGCGTGGTATCCCCCAGTTTAATCTGTTTGGCGCCCTGCGCAATCTGCGTAATAATGGTCGGAATCACCGCTCTGGCAGACTGACGCGGACCATAGGTATTGAACGGGCGGGCAATGCACACCGGCATTTCAAAGGCGTTGAAATACGACATCGCCATGGCGTCCGCGCCAATCTTGCTGGCGCTGTAGGGCGATTGCGGCTGTAATGGGTGTTTTTCGTCTATCGGCACATATTGGGCGGTGCCATAAACTTCCGACGTGGAGGTATGCATAAAACGCTGCACTCCGTTTTCCAGACAGGCCTGCGCCATATTCAGGGTGCCGTTGACATTGGTTTCCACATAGGAATTGGGCGCCACATACGAATACGGAATGGCAATCAAGGCCGCCAGATGGAAAACAGTGTGGCAACCCTGCGTGATTTTCTTGCACAGAAAAGGGTCGCGAACATCGCCGCTGACGATTTCGATCTCCGACAACGCCGGACTCTGTTCCAGCCAGCCCCAGTCATTGAAGGAGTTATACAGGCACAGCGCCCGTACTTTGGCGCCTTGCCCAACCAAGGCCTCCGCCAGATGCGAACCGATAAAACCATCGGCTCCTGTCACCAAAACCTGCTTTCCTTGCCAGTAATTCATGCTGTCAATCCGTGTGTTATCAGCCGTTTTCGTTCAGGCCGACAGAAGTTGTTGATAACGGCTTTTAGCCTTCAGCACCTTGTCCAGGTAATCGCGCGTTTCCTGGGAAGCGTGCTCAAGCCGTAACTTACGATAAACCTGCTTGGGATGCAACTGATTGATGCGTTTTATCGCTTCTTCCGGCGTATCCCCAAAGAGCTTCAATACGGTTGACAAGCCGCCATTATAAGAAGCGATCGACAGCATCTCTTTGTTCTGGGTATTACGCACCTCAGCCAGATACTCATGCTTGAGCAATCCGAGATAAGCGGTCCCCATGCGGATATTATTGCGCTCATCAAACAATTCGTCGGCGTTTGGCATACCCGGTTTCCGGTCAATATGCTGGTAGATATCGCGTCCTGCCGCATCGGCTTTAAGCTGCATCAATCCCAGTGCATTGGAGCGGCTGACTGCATCAGGTTTAAAGCGGCTTTCGGTCTCCATTACCGCAAACACCAGGGCCGGATCGACCTTATAGGTTTGTGCATACTGCGCAACCCAATCCTTGTATTTCTGCACGGGTTTAGGGTAGTCGGCCTTCACCAACGGAATGGAAACAACCGTAAACGTCCCCTCTTCGTCGGCTATGTTTTCCATGCGCTCAGAAGAAAACAGATAATCGGCATAATCAAATGCATTGGCGGGATAACGAATCGGCTGATGATGCTGATCCAAAACCTGACGGTAAAAATAGGGCGTTTTTTGATAATCTAAGCTCTTCCGGCTCAATAAATCCTCTTTGAAAGGCTGCTCGCTGAGTAGAACCCTGGCAATCACGCGCTTCATCAACATCGCATCGGCAATTGCAGCCGGAAATTCGATGACCAATTCATTTTCAAGCACCACCAACGCGGGTTTTGCCTCCCGCTCTCGGAACGTGCCCCGTTCAGGTATGACGGCAAGCGCTGTGGATTCAACTTCTTTTAAGCCATCCTGTTTCGGAGTCTCATCCATGGAGTACGCCACCGCTTCAGCCGTCGGATTATTGACACGACCAGGCATTAACTCCAGTGGCTCTTTTGAGGGTTCGCTTTTCTTGATGCTGGATTCGGCGGTGGAACTGATCAAGCGAATACCGGAGGGTTCAAAAACCTGCGGTATCAAAGGTTTGTCGTCAACGCTCCCTTGCAAACGCACCCAGTTCTGAAAGCCTGAAAAAGCCTCCCCTGCTACGAGAACCAGCAGCCCTGACGCACACAGAATTGACAATAACGACGGGTGTATTTTCACAAAAAAGCCTCCATATAGGAGGCTTTTAGCAAAACAAGGGCCAAAACCCGGACAAACTTATCGCAAATAATTAAACAGACTCATGCCCTGCACTTTGCTAAAGACCTGTTGCGCCATTTGCAGCGCATTTTGGCTTTTGGTCAGTTCGGTGACCCCTGAAACCAGATCCATGTCCTCCAGCGTCATGCGGCGCTCTTCAAGCGCTAGCTTAAAGCTCTCGCCGGCATCATACTGCGACTGGATACGGTTCTGGCGACCACCGATTTCCGCACGGATCTGCGAGAGATTTGTCAGCGCACTGTCCATATCGCCAATGACTTCATCGGATGGCGGATTGCCCGCCAATAAGGCATTTTTGAATTCCACCAGAACATTCAGCACATTGGCCTCCGGTGTACCACCGCCGGTGGTATTGTAAGTGTAAGGGAGTGTTCCGCCACCGGGAATACTGAATACGCGGTTGCCGTTATCGGTAATACGCACACGGCTCGGATCCCCGGCATCATCCGGTGCCAGAAGATTATCATCATCAAATCCGATCTGCACAAAACGCGAACCGTAATTCGCCAGTGAATCCTGAGGCGTGGTTTCGGCCCCCGAGGAGTCGGAATTCACCCCGCCGATATAGGCGTAGTATCCGGGATTATTGACATCCTCAACAAACGCCTGCAAAGCATTGACGCTGCTGCCGGCAAAAATCAACTCCCCTTCGGAATTGCGATAGTTCATCATATTACGAACCTGTTGGATAATCTGATCCACTTCCGCAGCAGTCGCTTCGCGATCTGCCGCCGTATAGGTACCGTTACTCATCTGAATCGCCAACTCACGCGCGCGCTGTAATGAACCAATCGTGTCAGTAATCGCCGTTTCTTCGAGCACCAGCTGTGATTTGGCGTATTCGCCGTTTCTGGCGTATTGATCTATCGTATTCATCGTGCGCTTAAGCGCATGAATCTGACTGGTCGCCACCGGATCATCCCCTGGTCCATTGACACGCTTGCCGGTACTCAACTGTAGCTGGGTATCGAGCACACTCTTCTGGTGGGTTTGAATTGAGCTGATTCCCTGACTATGAAACATATTGGTCGAGATTCTCATGCGCTTATCCTCTTATTACGCCGATCAGCGTCTGGAAAATGCTTTGCGAGGTGGCAATGATTTGTGCCGCCGCTTCGTATGCCTGTTGGAACTTCATTAAATTGGCCGCCTCTTCGTCCAGGCTGACGCCCGAGATCGACTCACGTTGCGTCATAATCTGATCATGTACATTCTGCTGCGCGATCAGCTGGATTTCCGTGCCGCGCACATACATACCGACATTGGTGGCCATTTTGGAATACCCACCCAACAGCGTTTCGGTGCCATTGCCGGTACCATCGGCATACATCAAGTTGCGCGACTGCAAACTGGCCATATTCGCCATATTGACGTTATCGCCGTATGCCGCGGCAGCCGGCGCCGTCACGCTCGGATCTGGCGATTGGCCACGCGTGGCAAACTTATCGGTATCGCTCAATTCGGCAGAGAACTGCTTAAGGATTTCCTGATGCGGCTTGACCAGAAAGGCGTCCCTATCCCCCGGCACGGTAGTCACATTGGTAAAATCGAAATTCAACCCTTCAACCTGGCCTGAGGTACCGCGCGCCACGCTGATAGGCGTTCCACTGGCATCGCTCAGGCGCTTACCGGTACTGTAATCATAGAAATCGAAGGCATCGGCTAAAGCGTTGTAACGAATCTCATACTCGCGCGGCTGCATCAGGCCAATCTGCTTGAAAGCCTCCTGCAAGTAGCTCTCTTTGTCCGTGTAGAGCGCCGGCTGGGCTTGCGTGCCGGTTGGTGCGTACGGCGGTTCGGACACCCCGGCATTCGGGTTGAAACTGACCAGGATATTGCTGCCGTCTTCCGTTCCACTGTTTTTAACACTGTGGCTGGCCGTCATGTTCAAAGGCGCAAACAGATCACCACCCGGTTCTCCGTTAAGGTCATACCCCTGGTAGTGCTGCCAGTTCATGGAGGCCACCAAACTGTTCAATGTCACCCCCAAGTCATTTTGCGCCTGATCCAGCATATTCTGTCTGAAATCCAGCACGCCGCCCAACTCGCCGCCCACAATACGTTCGCTCACCACTTTTTTGTTGCCGCCCACATTCATGTAAACTTCAATGCGGTTTTCATCTTTGTAAGGGCCTAACTCGGCGCTTAGGGTGGCTTTGTAGTTATCGGCCAACAGCGGCAGATTGCCGCCGGAGGTAAAAATATCCAAACGACCGTCGGGCTGCTCAAAGGTTTTAATGTCAATATACCCACTCAACTCCAGCACCGCCTGATTGCGCTGATCAAGCAAATCATTGGGCGGCTGAGTACCCACCGCCAAAGCGCGCTCCACCTCTTTATTGAGCGACTGCACTATCGACAGACGGTCGTTGATTTCAGTCACCAGCCCCTTGATTTGGGTATTGACCTGCGTCTGGGTTTCATCCAAAACGGTCGAAAGATTGCTGATATGGCTTTCCAAGTTGCCCGCCTCATCGAGCACCATCTGGCGATTGGTACTCGAAGTCGGGTTATCCGCCAGATTCTGCAGGCTATCAAAAAAACGCTGCATAAACTGCTGGATGCCTTCGTCGTTACTGGCCACAATCCCTTCCAATTGCTGGGATAGCTGCAGCTGCTGATTGTAACGTTCCACCGACGCATTGCTGTTATTGAGTTGAGACTGGATATAATCGGCCTGAATACGCATGACCGTGTCTACACGCGAGCCGCCGCCCAGAAAACCGCCGCCCACCAACGCCGGCGTATTGTTGCCGATTTCAGCGCGCTGCCGCGAATAGCCCTCGGTTCCCACATTGGCGACGTTATGACTGGTGACATCCAGTGCCGTTTTGTAGGTATTGGCCGCATTGGTGCCAATAATCAACATATTCGCCATAATTCAGTTTCCTTTTCCGGTCAAAATCAACAGGCCGGGATGACCGCAGCACTATCGTTAACAAGTTGTTTAGCTTTGTTTTTTTATTCTGAGAGCTTTGCACGAGTGGGGCGCGAAATAAAAATGAGGAAAAAATTGGCTGGTTGAGGCGGAAAACGCAGCTAATAGCTCGCTATTAGCAAG